>JAYVST010000341.1:0-12267 GCA_043775255.1 Burkholderiales bacterium | reverse complement strand
TCCGCGCCTTCGGAAGAGAAGAGGCCGGCAATGCCGAGTTCGCGGAAGATCGATTCCACCGGGCGCACCCGGCGGAAGGCGCCAGGGCGAGAGCGCAGGATGCGCGCGATCTCGGCCGGGTCGTCAATCACCAGCATCCAGCGCCGCGCCAGGTTGACGCGAAACGGCGTGCCGTAGCGGCGCGCCCATTCTTCGATTACCAGATGCACGCGCGGCGGGTCGAAATACGGCAGGCTGCCCACCAGTGGCCAGGCCGGCGGGTGTGGAAGGGAGCTGAAGCGGCGCGGCGCTTCGACGGTGACGGTGACGGTGCTCATGGTCTTACGTTAACACGCGCGGCAACACGATCGCCACCGCCGCGATGGGCAATGCCGCGATCGGCACTGTCATGATTGGTACCGTCACGATCGGTATCGCCATGATTGGTATCGTCACTATTGGTACCGCCATGATTGGTATCGTCACGCTCGGTACTGTCACGATAGGTACCGACATGATCGGTACGTCCGCTACTCAGGCGCACCCACCACCACAGAGGAAAACTGCCCCGGCTTGACATGGCGTGCGAACGCCGCCTTCACGTCCGCCACCGTCACCCGCTCCACATTTGCTACCCAGCCATCGAGGTAGTCCAGTGGCAGTTTGTAGAAGCCAATCACGGCCAGGTTGTCGAGAATCTTGCGGTTGTTGTCTATGCGCAGCGCAAAGCCGCCGGCCAGGTTGTCCTTGGCGGCCTTGAGCTCGGCCGCAGTGGGGCCCTTTTCCACATAGTCGGCCACCACCTTGTTGACCAGCGTCAATGCTTCGTTGGCCTGTTCCTTCTTGGTTTGCAGACCCACCTGGAACGGGCCGGCGTCGGCCAGCGGCATGAAATAGCTGTACACGCTGTAGGCCAGGCCGCGCTTTTCGCGCACCTCCTGCATCAGGCGCGAAACGAAACCGCCGCCGCCCAGGACGTAGTTGCCGACGGTGAGTGCAAAAAAGTCCGGATCGCCGCGCGCCAGCGAAGGCATTCCCAAAAGGATGTGGGACTGGCTGGCCGGATGGGCGATGCGTCTGGGCGCCGCGTCGGGCGTGCCCACCGGTGGCAGCGCAGCCGGCGCCGAGCCCGCCGGCAGGCTGCCGGTGAGTCGTTCGGCGATGGCCTCGGCTTCGGCACGCGAAATGTCGCCGATCATCGACACCACTGCGCGCGCCGCCCTATAGTTGGCACGGTAAAACCCTTCGATGTCGGCACGGGTGATGCCGGTCACGCTGGCCACGGTGGCGCTGGCGCCGTAGGGATGGGCGCCGTACATGGCGGCGAAGAATTCGCGATTGGCGATCGCCTCGGGTTTGGTCTCTGCCTCCTTCAAGCCGGCGATGACGCGCGCCTTCTCGCGGTTCAACGCTTCTTCGGGAAAGGTCGGCGTTTGCATCAGGTCGGCTAAGAGCATCAGGGCGGCCTCACGCTCGGCCTTGGAGGACAGGGTGCGCAAGGTCACTGCGGCGCGGTCGAAATCGGCGCGCGCACCGCGTTGCGCGCCCACATCGGCGAAGCGCTCGGCGATCTGGTTTTCATTCAGGCCGCCGCTGCCCAAGGCCAGCATGCCGTTGGTGAGCCCGGCCAAGCCGGCTCGTCCGGCGGGCGCGCGCTTGCCGCCGGCGTCGAAATCGACCGCGACGTCGAGCATGGGGATCGAGCGGCTCTCGACGAACAGCACGCGCGCGCCGCTCTTTGCGGTCCAGGACTGGATCGGCAGGCCGGCCCAGGCCGGCCATGCCAGGCACAGGACCGTCGCGGCGGCACAGCGCAGGAAATGTTTGTTGGGTCGCACAGGATTCATGGCAGCTCGCTTCAATGGCGCAGCCCGGCGGGCGCGGCCTTGGGTTTGGTGGTGAGCGGCAACGGGGTCAGGGTTGCCACAGTGAGCGTATCGTCGCCGAAGTATTTCGCGGCGACCGCCTTCACCTGCAGGGCGGTGACGGCGCGGATTTTCTCCAGCGCGCGGTCGATCTGCTTGTGGGAAAGCCCGCTCATCTCGAACTGCGCGATTTCCATCGCCTGGCCGAAAATCGAATCGCGCTTGTACACCTGGGCGGCTACCACCTGGGCCTTCACGCGCTTCAACTCCTCTTCGCTGATGCCTTCGGTGGCGACACGTCGCACCTCGCCGCGCAAGGCCTCTTCCAGTTCGGCCACGGTCTTGCCGGCCGCCGGCGTGCCTTCGAGCATGAACAGCACCGGGCCGCGCGCGGTGCTGTCATAGCCGGCGCCGGCATCGCTGGCGATGCGCGTGCCGCGCACCAGGCTGCGGGTGAGGCGCGCACCGTCATGGCCGTCGAGCACGCCGGCCAGCACTTCGAGCGCATGGGCGTCGTCGTCCTTCTCGATATCGACCATGCGTGGCGCGCGCCAGGCCAGTGCCACATAGGGCAATTCGGCCGGCGCCTTGACGTTGACGCGGCGCACCCCGGCCTGTTCGGGCTCGTCCTGGGCCTTGCGCTCGGGCAGCGCCTTGGAACGTGCCGGGCCGTAGTATTTCTTTGCCAGGCGCACCACCTCGTCCGGGCTGGCGTCGCCGGTGACGATCAGCACCGCGTTGTTGGGCGCGTACCAGGTCTTGTACCAGGCGCGGGCGTCGGCGCCCTTCATCGTTTCAAGATCGCGCATCCAGCCGATCACCGGGGTGCGGTACGGGCTGGCCTTGTAGGCTGCGGCCATCAGGGTTTCGTGCACCAGCGAGCGCGGCTGGTCGTCGGTGCGCAGACGCCGCTCTTCCATCACCACCTTGATCTCCTTGGCGAACTCGGCGTCGGTGAGCCGCAGGTGGGTCATGCGCTCGGCCTCGAGCTTCATCACCAACTCCAGCTTCGATTTGTGCACCTGCTGGAAGTAGGCGGTGTAGTCGCGGCTGGTGAAGGCGTTTTCACGCCCGCCGGCGGCGGCCACGCGGCGCGAGAACTCGCCCGGCTTCAACAGCTTCGTGCCCTTGAACATCATGTGCTCAAGCACATGGGCCACGCCGGTGACGCCGTTGACTTCGTCGATGCTGCCGGCGCGGTACCAGACCATGTGCGCCACCGTGGGTGCGCGACTGTCCTGTTTGACGATGATCTTCAGGCCGTTGGGCAGGGTGGTTTCGAAGGCGTCGACGGCAAGCGCAGGCGCGGCCACAGTCAACAGGCAAGCGAGCGCCGCAGCGCTCGCCCATGGGATCAGGGGAGTCATGGAGTGGGTCTTGTTAGAATTGGAGTCGGTTGCAGCGCCAGGCAACGCGGGAAGCGAACGCAGCTTGCGAACGCCACACGCCAGGCCCGCAAGCGCGGCCAAACCGGGCTCACGAATGGTACGCGTTGTTTGGACGGGTGAAAGCCGCTTCTAGTTCCGATGTTTTCCTTTTTCAAGCCAAAACCCGCGCCCGAACCGGCAGCCGCGCCTCCGGTCGCCCTGTCACGGGCCGCCCTGTCACCGGCCGCGCAGAGCGCCGTCGCGGTGCCAGTCGCGCCCCCCGCACCGCCGCCCAAGGCCTCCTGGACCGAGCGCCTCAAGGCGGGCCTGTCGAAGACCCGCGCCCAGCTGACGTCGCTATTGACCGGCATCAAGGTCGACGAGGCCTTGTTCGAGGAGATCGAGTTCGCCCTGATTTCCGCCGATTGCGGGGTCGACGCGGCCCAGCACCTGATCCGCCAGTTGCGCCAGCGCGCCAAGCGCGACGCCATCGAGGATGGCGATGTGCTCAAACGCGCCCTTGCCGATCTCATCACCGACCTCTTGCAGCCGCTGGAAAAGCCGCTTGACCTCGACTTGGCCAAGCCGCTGGTGATCATGATCGCGGGCGTCAACGGTGTGGGCAAGACCACCTCGATCGGCAAGCTGGCCAAGTATTTCCAGCTGCAGGGCAAAAGCATCCTGCTGGCTGCCGGCGACACCTTCCGCGCCGCCGCCCGTGAGCAGCTCATGACCTGGGGCGAGCGCAACAACGTGCTGGTGATCTCGCAAGAAAGCGGCGATTCGGCGGCGGTGATCTTCGACTCCGTGCACGCCGTCCGGGCGCGCGGCATCGACATCCTGATGGCAGACACCGCCGGACGCCTGCCCACGCAGACCAACCTGATGGACGAGATCCGCAAGGTCAAGCGGGTGATCGCCAAGGCCGATGCCAGCGCGCCGCACGAGGTATTGCTGGTGATCGACGCCAACACCGGCCAGAACGCGGTGGCGCAGGTGAAGTCGTTCGACGATGCCATCGGCCTGACCGGCCTGGTGGTGACCAAGCTCGACGGTACCGCCAAGGGCGGCGTCTTGGCCGCGATCGCGCGCGCGCGCCCGGTGCCGGTGCGCTTTATCGGCGTCGGTGAAGGTATCGACGATCTGCGGCCGTTCAAGGCTCGCGAATATGCCAATGCGATGCTGGGGCTGGATTGAGGGTGAGAAATGGCTGCGCCTTTGTCGTTCGCGCTCACCCTCACCCCGCCCTCTCCCTCAAGGGAGAGGGTGAGAAATGGCTGCGCACGTTTTGATTGAGTTCTCTGCGGTCACCAAGCGCTACCCGGGCGGGCACGAGGCCCTGAAGTCGGTCAACCTGACCGTGGCCGATGGCGAATTGCTGTTCATTACCGGGCATTCCGGCGCAGGCAAGAGCACCCTGCTGAAACTGTTGCCGGTGATCGAACGCGCCACCAGCGGCAGCGTGATCGTCAACGGGCAGAACCTGTCGTCGATGAGACCGGCGGCAATCCCTTACCTGCGGCGCAACATCGGGCAGATTTTCCAGGACCAGAAGCTGCTGTACGACCGCAGCGTGTTCGACAACGTCATGCTGCCGCTGGCGGTCACCGGCGTGCATCCGAAAGACGGCGCCAAGCGCGCCCGTGCCGCACTCGACAAGGTGGGATTGCTCGCGCGCGAAAAGGCCAACCCGATCGCCCTCTCCGGGGGCGAGCAGCAGCGTCTGGCGATCGCGCGCGCCATCGTCAACCGCCCTGCGATCATCATCGCCGACGAGCCCACCTCCAATCTCGATGCCGACTACGCCGCCGAGATCATCGACCTGTTCGTCGCCTTCCACCAGGTGGGCGTCACGCTCATCATCGCCACCCACGACGAATCCGCCGTCAGCCGCGCCGCCGCGCGCGCGCCGGTGCGCAGCGTGCAGCTCAAGGGCGGTGCAATCGTGGCGCTGCCGCATGCAGCGTCCACCCCGCCCGACCCGGCGGCGGCCACGGACGAGGAGATGTCGCGATGAAGGCCTGGCTGCGCCTTCACTGGATGGCATTTGCCGGCACCGTGGCCAAGCTCGGCGCCACCCCGTTCGCCACGCTTTTGAACGTGCTGGTAATCGGCATCGCGCTCGCCTTGCCGGCCGGGGCCTACGCCTTGCTTGTCAATCTGCAGCAGGCGGCGCGCAATGTTTCAAGCGATCCGGAGTTTTCGGTCTTTCTGTCTCTCGACGTGAAGAAAGGCGAGATCGCCGAACTCGACCGGCGCCTGCGCGCGCTCTACGGTGTGGCAAGGATCGAGTTTCGCTCGCGTGAAGCGGCTCTGGCCGAATTCCGGAAGCATCCTTCGATGGGCGACGTGATCGCAACCCTCGACAAGAACCCGCTGCCTGACGCCTTCGTGGTGCTGATGGCCGACAACAATGCCGAGGAACTCGATCGCCTGGCCGAGAAGGTGCGCGGCTGGCCCAACGTGGAGCATGTGCAGGTCGATTCGGCCTGGGTACGGCGCGTGGCAGCAGCAGTCGGTGTGGGACGGGCGGCAGTGCTGATCCTGGCGGGGCTGCTCTCTTTCGCGCTGCTGGCAGTGACCTTCAACACCATCCGCCTGCAAATCCTCACCCAGCGCGAAGAGATCGAGGTCTCGAAGCTGCTGGGCGCCACCAACGGCACCATCCGCCGCCCGTTCTACTACTATGGCGCGATCCTGGGCCTGCTGGGAGGCGGGGCGGCATTGGCGGTCGTGTTCGGCGCCTTGCATCTGCTCAACAACAGCGTCGCCGGATTCGCGAAGCTGTACGCCTCGGATTTCCGCCTCGACCAATTGCCGCCGGAAGACTTGGCTTCGATCCTGGTATTCGCCGCCGCCCTCGGCCTGACCGGCGCCTGGCTGTCGGTGGCGCGGCATTTGCGCGAGTTCGAACCGCGTTAAATGGCGCTTGGCGAACGCCGGTCTGCGCGGCGTCTGCTTCAGTTGCCCGCAAGCAGCAGGCGGATATCCGCGACCAGGTGATCGGCACTCACCGATGCCGCCCCCCCCGCCGGGGCCGGTCGTACGAACAGGCGCAGGCGCCCTTGCGGGTCGAATACATAGGTGCCCGCAGAGTGGTCCACGGTATAGCTGCCAGGCGCCTTGCCGGGCACTTTTTGATAAAAAACCTTGAAGTCGCGGGCCACGGCGGCCGTGGTCTGGGCGTCGCCGTAGAGGCCGATGAATGCTGGATGGAAGGCAGGAACATACTGGGCCAGGAGTGCCTGGGTATCGCGCTCCGGGTCAACGGTGATGAACAGGACCTGCAGCTTGGCGCCGTCCGGCCCCAGCTTGGCCACCACTTCGCGCATTTCCGCCAGCGCCGTCGGGCACACGTCCGGACACTGGGTAAAGCCGAAAAATACCGTCACAACCTTGCCCTTGTAGTCGGCCAGGGTGATTTTTTTTCCGTTGTGGTCGGTCAAGGCGAACCCTTTGGCATAGTCGGCGCCGGAGACGTCGGTGTGCCTGAACTGCGGTTTGCCGTTGTCGCAGCCGGCCGCGAGCAGTGCCGCGCCAAGCAACAGAATACGAACGCAGCGGGCCCGGGTCATGATGCCAGGAGG
Organism: Burkholderiales bacterium; assembly: GCA_043775255.1. GTDB lineage: Bacteria > Pseudomonadota > Gammaproteobacteria > Burkholderiales > JAEUOS01 > JAEUOS01. The sequence continues at coordinate 5,469 of JAYVST010000341.1, read as the reverse complement.
GGTTGAAGATAGTGGTCCACCAACAGCGCGGCGAACAGTGCGGCCAGGTAGTAAAGCGAGTAGGTGAAGGTGGCACGCGCCTGCTTTTCGCTGTACGCGCGGTACAGCTTCCAGGCATGACGCATGAATCCGGCCGCCAGCAGGACTGCGGCCGCAAGATAGGGCCAGCTACTCATGCGGATGACGAACGGCAGGACGCTGACCGCGCCCAGCAGCACCGTGTAGAGCAGGATATGCAACTGGGTGAAGCGCTGGCCGTGGGTGACCGGCAGCATCGGCAGGCCGGACTTGCGGTAGTCCTCCACCCGATACAACGCCAGGGCCCAGAAATGCGGCGGGGTCCAGACAAAGATGATGAGCACCAGCAGGATGGCTTCTGGCCCCACCTCGCCGGTCACCGCGGCCCAGCCCAGCGCCGGCGGCATCGCGCCCGACAGGCCGCCGATGACGATGTTCTGCGGCGTGGTGGGCTTGAGCAGCACGGTGTAGATGAAGGCATAGCCGAAGAAGGTGGCGGCGGTGAGCCACAGGGTCAGCGCATTGACCCACAGCAGCAGCAATGCGCTGCCCAGCAGCGCCAGGAGCGCCGCGAATACCAGCGCTTCTGCGGTGCCGAGTTCGCCGCGCGCCATCGGCCGCGCGCGGGTGCGCGCCATCTGCGCGTCGATGCGCTGTTCGATCAGGCAATTGACAGCGAAGGCGCCGCCCGCTAAGAGCCAGATGCCGGCGGTGCCGGCAATGAGGACCGACGGCTCGACCATGCCGGGGGTGGCCAGAAACATGCCGATGACGGCGCAAAACACCGCCAGCAGGGTGACGCGCGGCTTGGTCAGCGCGGCGAACCGGCCCATGCGCTGGCCGATGGAGGTCGCGCGCGCGGCGGCAGTGGCGTGCATGGGTCTTTAAGCCCCGGCGCGGATCGGCCAGAACCCGGGTTCCGCGCGAGCCGCGGCGGCCAGGCGCGCGTTGAGCAGCGCGAGGGTGACGGCCAGCGCGGCCGCGCCGCCGTTGTGCACCACCGCCACGGCCAGCGGCCAGGCAAAAACCACGTTCGCGATGCCGCTTGCGATCTGCAGGAGGATCAGGCCGCCCAAACCCAGGGCAAGACGCTTCGGGCGCACCGCGCCGCCCGACTCGCGCCACAGGCGCAGCGCCAGCCACAACACTGCAAGCGTCACCACAAGCGCGAACACCCGGTGCACCCAGTGGATCGCCACCAGTGCCGGCACCGGCAGCAGGCTGCCGTCATCATTCATTCCCAGCGGGCGGGTCAGGTCGAAGCCGCGCGCGAAGTCGGCCTCGGGCAGCCAGGCGCCGTTGCAGAGGGGAAAATCGGCGCAGGCCAGCACCGCATAGTTGGTGCTGACCCAGCCGCCCAGGCCGATCTGCACGAACACCAGCCACAAGACCAGCACGGCCGGCACGCGCAGGGTCGCGGCCAGGTCGGTGTCGAAATCGGGCCGCTCGCAGCGCGCAGCCAGAGCCCCCAGCGCGCACAGCAGGGCCACACCCAGGAGCAAATGCAGGGTGACGATCAGTGGCATCAGCTTCAGGGTCACGGTCCAGGCGCCGAAGGCGCCCTGCAAGCACACCAGGGCGAACAGCCCGGTCGCGGGCCACGGCGAGCGGCGAAAATCCGCGCGCCGCGCCCAGGCCAGCACCATGAGCGCGGTGATGAGCGCGCCGACCCCCATGGCGAAGTAACGATGCAGCATTTCGATCCAGGCCTTGGTGAAGGTGACCGGCCCGGTCGGCATGGCGGCCTGCGCCGCGCGGATCTGCTCGGCCGCGGCCAAGGGGCTGGCATGCCCGTAGCACCCCGGCCAGTCGGGGCAGCCGAGGCCTGAATCGGTCAGGCGCGTGAATGCGCCGAACAGGATCAGGTCGAAGGTGAGAAACGCCGTTACCCAGATCAGAGCGCGGTAGCGATCGGGGTCGCCCCGGACCCAGACCCAGGCAAGCGGAATCGAAGCCACCGCCAGACCGGCGAGCAGCAACTGCGCAAGCGCGAAAACATCCATCAGCCTATCCTCGAGTACTTGAGAAGACGGCCGAGATCCTTGGTCATCTTCATCGGATCGGCGTTTTTCGGGTAGCGCATGATCAGATTGCCGAGCGGGTCGATCAGGTAGATGTGGTCGGAACGCAGGCCGTCGGCGGGAAACTCGCGCGCCACCGGCGCGCTGCCGGCGCGCAGCATCTTCATGTCGTCGTATTCGCGAATCAGCATGGTCGACAAGGGAGCGCCATCGGTGATTACCCAGGCGCGTTCGAGCCGTTCGCGTTCCTTGCCCTGCATGGTACGCAACTGCTGCATCTTGAAGAGTTTGTCCACGCAGGCCGGGCCGCATGCGCCGCCGTCGAAAGTCACAAGCACCCATTTGCCGCGGAACTCGGCGAGCCGGAAAGGCCGGCCGTCGAGCAGGGACAGCGTGATCTCCGGCAACGGTTTGGCCGGCTCGATCAGGGTGCCGTAGTTGACCCGCCCGTCGGGTCTGAAAAAGTAGAACGCGACGTATGACGCGATTACCGGCGCCGCACACACAAGGAACAGCAGCAGCAATTTGACGCGTCCGCCGATCATGGCCTCGCGGTATGCGGCTTCACGGGTCTCTAGATGGCTTGTCATGGCGGAAGAAAGTGAAAAACAAGAACAGAAAAAATACCAGCAGGGACAGCGAATACCACTGAAACGCATAACCGCGATGTTTGGCCGCAGTCATGCCGCCTTCTTGGTGCATGGCTACGTCGGGCGCGCGCAAAAGGCCCTGCGCGCCGGTCTCGTCGCTCTGGCGCAGGATGAAGGGCTGCGTCGCCAGGCCGGTGCGCGTGGTGAACTTTTCCGGCGTGAGGTTCTGCCACAGGCTGCCACTATCGGCATTGTCCTTCAATTCGAGCGTGCGACGCGGCGCGAGGTAAGCACGGCCGCGCACCTCAACCAAGCCGACGGGCGTCCCGATCGCCGGCAATCGGCTGCGGTCGGGGCCCGGCACGACCACGCCGCGGTCGACCAGCAACACCCGTTCGCCACCTGCGAGTCGCAGGGGCGTGACCACCGCCATGCCGGCGACGCGGCCGGCGAACCGGTTGTCCCAATATAACGTGGCCGCAGGCAGGAATTCGCCGCGCGCGACGACGCGGCGGCCGTCGAGGACGGCTGCGTCGAGCGGCGCCGGGCCGACATTGATGACCGCGCCGTCGCGCGCCGCCAGCACGTGCGCTTCAAAGCGGTCCTTCTCGATCGCACGCCCGCTCTGCCATATGCCGGCCCAGACGCCAATGGCCATCAGGACCAGCGCCGCAAAGGCGGGCAGCCATGTAAATGCGGGACGGCTACGCCGGCTGATCATGATGTGCGCCAACCAAGGCACAATGACGGCACTGCTCTTGCCGACCGACACAGGCGCCGGTGCGCCGCGCCGCAAAAAGGCCGCAAACTCCGATGAAATACATTCCTGCCTTCATTCTGTTGGCCATTCTCGCCAGCCTCGGTTCAGCCATGGTGTTCCTGATCAAGGACGGCAGCAAGACACGCCGCACGCTGCAGGCCCTCACGGTCCGCATCTCGCTTTCGGTCGCCCTGTTCCTGTTCCTGATGTTCGGCTACTGGATGGGCTGGTTTGTTCCGAACCAGCGGCCGTTTTAACCGTGCCCACAAAAGTGAAAATCCACTTCTGTGGGGTTCGAGCATGCGGAACATCGCCGGCGAAGCCGATCGATTTTCCGGGGCAACCCCTACGCAAGAACGCTCGGCGCCGCAAATAAAACGCCGCACTTCGTGCGGCGTTTTATTTGCGGCGGATCAGTGCCTCACGCCTTACATCCAGTAGACCACGATGTAGAGGCCAAGCCACACCACGTCGACGAAGTGCCAGTACCAGGCCGCGCCTTCGAAAGCAAAATGGTGATCGGGCTTGAAATGGCCTTTGAGGCAGCGGAACCACACCACCGTCAACATGATGGCGCCGACGGTCACGTGAAATCCGTGAAAGCCGGTCAGCATGAAGAACGTCGAGCCGTAGATGCCGGAGGACAGTTTCAGGTTGAGATCCGCATAGGCATGCGCATATTCGTAGGCCTGGCAGCCCAGGAACGCCACGCCCAGAACGATGGTGAGCGCGAGAAACAGGTTGAGCACGCCTCGGTGGTTGTCCTTCAACGCATGGTGGGCGATGGTGAGCGTCACCCCTGACGACAGCAGGAGAATGGTATTGATGGTGGGCAGCCAGAATGGTCCCATAGCGGTGAAAGGTTCCGCGTATTCGGGACCGGCTGTCGGCCAGAGCGCCTTGAAGTCGGGCCAGATCAGGCGTTGATCGAGTTCGCCCAGCCAGGGAACCGAGAGCTGGCGCGCATAAAACAGAGCGCCGAAGAACGCCGCGAAGAACATCACCTCGGAGAAAATGAACCAGCCCATGCTCCAGCGGAACGACATGTCCACTTTGGCCGAGTATTGGCCGCCTTCGGATTCGCCGGCCACCGTGCCGAACCAGCCGAACAGCATGTAGATCAGGATAGCGAATCCAAGCGCCAGGCTGTAGGGCCCGGGCTGCATGTCGTTGATCCAGGTGGCCATGCCAAGGGCCATCAGGAACAGCGCGATCGAGCCCTTGATCGGCCAGCTCGATGGCTGCGGAATGAAATAGTCCGGGGTGGTTCCGTGTGCGGCAGGTGCACTCATGCTTCTTTCTCCTCGCTTCGCGCTCGGGCGACGCTTTTCGTTGCGGTATTCGAGATCATTTCGCGGTCAGGAATCTGACCAGCACTACCAGGGAAGCGACGAAAATCGCTGCCCCGAAAATCCCGGCGACGATTGCCTGCTTCGGGCTGATTTTCGCCACATCGTCTGCATAACCTGCGGCCTTGCGGATACCGATGAACGACCACAGCACGGCACGCAGCACCTGCAGCGGCGAGGCGGCTGACTTAGCGATCGCGGGCTCGACTTTCATGAATTGCCCTTGCCCGCGATTTCGAAAAATGTGTACGACAGGGTGATGGTGGTCACGTCCTTCGACATCTCCGGGTCGATCACAAACACCACCGGGAACTGCTTCGACTCGTAGGCCGCCAGGGTCTGCTGCTTGAAACAGAAACACTCCAGCTTCTTGAAATACTGTGCCGCGACCTTTGGCGCATAGCTGGGGATCGCCTGGCCCGTCATCGGCCGGTCGCGCGCGTTGGTGACCTCATACATCACCTGTACCAATTCGCCCGGATGCACCTTGAGGCTGCCGGTCACGGGCCGAAAACGCCACGGCAGGTGGTTCGAGTTGGCGTCGAATTCGATGGTGACCGTGCGGGTGGTGTCGATCTGCGTGTTGGCCGGTTTGGCGTCGGCCTTGATCAACTGGTTGATGCCGGTGATTTCGCAAATGGTCTTGTAGAACGGCACCAGTGCATAGCCGAAGCCGCCCATCAAAAGCACCACCACGAGCAGCTTCCTGAGCGTCTCGCGATTGCCGGCGG
>JAYVST010000340.1:0-2251 GCA_043775255.1 Burkholderiales bacterium | reverse complement strand
TCGGGGGTCAGGCGCTCTGGCCGGTTTTTTCCTGATCTGGATCGGCGAACAGGGCTTCCAACCCTGGCAATTGATCGCGGTATTGACGGTGCTGTTCATGATCCTCGGCTGTTTCCTCGACGGCATTTCGATGATCGTGCTGACCGCCTCGGTGATCCTGCCCTCGGTCAAGGCCGCCGGCATCGACCTCCTGTGGTTCGGCATTTTCATCGTGCTGGTGGTCGAGATGGCGCAGATCACCCCGCCGGTGGGATTCAACCTGTTCGTGCTGCCGGGGCTCACCGGCCGCGACATCTTCTACGTCGCCCGCGCGTCGTTCCCGTTCTTCATCCTGATGACGCTCGCCGTCGTCATCATCTGGGTCTTTCCGGAGATCGTTTCATACCTGCCGGGCAAGATGTTCAAGAGTTGATGGCGGGCGGCGGCACAATCGCCGCGTGCGAAAGGCCGCAATGTATCGCGCCGCGCCGACGCCTGTTCCAGCGCCCCTCCGGTCAGACCCGAAAGGTTACAGTCACGCCATTTGGGCCAAGGCCCGATCCGCCCGGCATCCCGTCCGCATCAGAGAAGGCGAATCACACCGGCCCCAACGCCAATCGCGGAAAGTCTTTCACATACCGGCTCGCATCAAGTGTCAACAGACGGTCGGCGCGGTGCGTCGCATGCGCGCCAATCAAAAAATCCACCAGCAGCCGCTTGGCCTGCGTGCCGCCGGAGCGACGGCGGCGCTGCGCATAGGCTGCATACGCCAGCGCGACATCGCGCCAGATTTTTTCGTCCAGATCAAATTCGATCACCACGCCGGTCTGCAGCAGAAAATCATCGACGAAGGCGGCGCTGGCCTCGGAATGCGCACGCAACTCGGCATACACCGCCCCACACACGACCACACCGCCTTGACTGCGCGCCTGCCCCAGCAGCGCGATCATCTCGCTCGCTCCCGGCTCGCTCGACCAGAGCGCGGAAAATACGTTGGTATCGACGGCGGTTTTCACCGCCTGCCCGCCGCTCCATCGTCATCGCGCAATTCCTTGATCCAGTTACTGATTTCCGCCCGTCCGCGGGGAAACGTGCCGAGCGCGCCGGCAAACTTTGCAAACGGATTTTCTTCGCCACGCACCGGTTGAATCGTGGTGCGGCCGCCTTGGGTCACAAATTCGATGCGGTCGCCTTCTCGGATACCCAGCCGGCTGCGCACCGCAAGCGGCACAGTGATCTGGCCCTTGCTGGTTACTGTGGCGATGTTTTTCATCTTACTCTTAACTATGAAAGTAAGGAAAGGGTAACTTACACGCTGCATATTGTCAATTGTCGGAGAGGATTGGAGGTGCTGGGGCTCCTGTCCGCCACGCCTGTCGCAGCCATCGGTCCGCATCGTGAATACCCCACCGCCCGCACAACAACGCTCCAATAACCCGATCATGCCCACCCGCCACCTCTTTCGAAAAAAACTCGTCCGCTTGGCGCGCATGTTGCCCAGCGCGGGATTGGCGCGTCGTCCTCGCTTCGCGGGATGCCCTGTCGTGAACTTTCCACTTGCCGATTGCGCGGCGATGTGTCACAAGGTGGGCGGGTGAAAACCGCAAGAGAATTTGTTTTGGGCCACGTGTCTGCGGGAGGGACGGATGTCCAAGAACCTGAAAGCCGGTGCACAAACAACTGCCCGCCGCCGCGCGCTGCGCGCCATCGGCGCCGCGCTCGCCTTGCCACTGGGGGGTAGCCGAACGCTGCGCGCGCAGGCCGCTTGGCCCAACCGGCCGGTGCGCTACATCAATCCCTATCCCGCCGGTGGCGCGACCGATACGCTGTCGCGACTTCTTTGCGCCAAACTCGGTGAATTGACGGGGCAGCAATTCGTGGTTGACAACCGCGGCGGCGGCGGCGGCGATATCGGCGTTGACATGGTCGCCAAATCGGAACCGGACGGCTACACCCTGGGGCTGGGCGGGATCGCTTCGCATGCGATCTCGCCTACCCTCAAGGCCGGCAAACTGCCATTCGACGCGGCCAGGGATTTCACCTACATCTGCAACTTCTATTCGCTGCCCAACATGCTGGTGGCGAATGCGTCGATCGCGGCGAACACGGTACCGGAGCTACTCGACCTCCTGCGGCGCAATCCGGGCAAATATTCGTACGCCTCCGCCGGCCTCGGTACCACGCTCCACTTGAGCGGCGAACTGTTCAAGCTGCTCGCCAAGGTGGACATGCTGCACGTGCCGTATCGCGGCGCGGCGCCGGCGATGGCGGA
>JAYVST010000339.1:0-4347 GCA_043775255.1 Burkholderiales bacterium | reverse complement strand
CTGCGCCAGCGCATGCGCACGGGTTGCCAGCGTCATGGCCCACGCCGGTTCCGCCAACAGCCGCGCCAGACCGCGCGCGAGGTCCGGCGCGTCTTCCATGCGCACCACCAGGGCGGTGTCGCCGTCGCGCGCGACTTCACCGATGGCGCCCGCAGCCGTAGTGACCACCGGCAACGCGCAGGCGAAGGCCTGCAGGATGGCCTGCGGTACGCCTTCGTTGGCGTACGAGGGCAGGGCGAAGACATCGCTTGCCTGCAGCCATGGCACCACGTCCGACTGGTTGCCGGCCAGGGTGACGCGATCACCCAGCGCGAGGCCGGCGATCATTTCTTCGAGCGCGGTGCGCTGCGGTCCGTCACCGACGATCAGCAGGTGGGTGTCCGGCAGAGCGAGCGCGCCGAAGGCCTCGATCAGGTAGCGATGACCCTTCCAGCTACGCAGCGTCGCGACGATGCCGATGACGTGCGCGGCTCCCGGCAGGCCCAGGCGCGCGCGAATTTCACGCTTTTCCCGGTCCGATGCCACCGGTCGAAACCGGTTCAGGTCGATGCCGGTCGGAATCGAGACCATGCGCTCAGGCGGAAAGCCGTTGTCTTTTTCCAGTTGCTCCTTCAGCGCCGCGCCGGTGGTGACGATGCGTGCGGTAGCGCGGGTGTAGAGCCAGCGGGTGGCGGCGTTGTCCGGTACCGGCGCCGAGATGTGGCGCGTGCGCACCAGCGGCGGCGCGCCGGGCAGGGTGGCGCAGGCCAGGGCGGTGAGCCAGCTGTCGGTCGAGCTGTGGGTATTGACCGCATCCACCGGATGGGCCGTGAGCCAGGCGCGCATGGCGAGCACGCCCTTGATGCGCTTTTTCGCGATCGGCAGCGCGGTGACGGCGACCCCGCGCGCGCCGGCCTCGGCAAAGATGCGCGCTTCGGCCGGACACACCAGGTGCATCCGGTGGCCACGCGCAACCATGCCTTCGATCTCCGAGAGAATGCGAATTTCCTGCCCACCCCATCCGAGCGAGCTCTCCGTATGCAGGATTCTCATGCGGCGGCGCCGCTCTCGCGCTCGGTGGCGTACTGGATGCGATACAGGTTGGCGTAGATGCCGTTGGCGGCCAGGAGCGTGGCGTGGGTGCCGGTTTCCATCACGCGGCCGTGGTCCATCACGACGATACGGTCGGCGTTCTCGATGGTCGAGAGGCGATGCGCGATCACCAGCGTGGTGCGATCGTTCATCAACACTTCGAGCGCGGCCTGCACGGCGCGCTCGGACTCCGAATCGAGGGCGGAGGTGGCTTCGTCCAGTATCAGCACCGGTGCGTCCTTGAGCAGCGCGCGCGCGATCGCCAGGCGCTGGCGCTGCCCGCCGGACAGGCGCACGCCGTTTTCGCCGATCAGGGTGTCCAGACCCTGCGGCATTTCCTTGATGAAGGCCATCGCGTGCGCGGCCTCGGCGGCGCGGATGATTTGCGCGCGGCCGGCGTCACGGCGCGTGCCGTAGGCGATGTTGGCGGCGACCGTGTCGTTGAACAGCACGACGTCCTGCGAGACCATCGCCAGGTTCTCGCGTAGCGACGCCAGCGTCAGGTCTTCGAGGTCGATGCCGTCCAACAGGATGCTGCCGGCCTCTGGATGGTAGAAGCGCGCAATCAGGTTGGCCAGCGTGGTCTTGCCGCCCCCGGACGAGCCCACCAGGGCGACGGTTTCGCCGGGCGCGATGTCCAGCGACACGTTCGCGAGTGCCGGTTTTTCCGCGTTCGGGTAAGTGAAATTCACGCTGCGAAAGGCGAGGGCGCCGCGCGCGCGCGCCAGGGTCAGGGCGCCCGTATCGTCTTCCTCGGGCTCGTCGAGCAGCGTGAAGACCGACTCGGCCGCCGCCAGCCCGCGCTGCAGGGGCGCATTCACGTCGGCCAGGTGCTTCAGCGGCGCCAGCAGCATCAGCATGGCGGTGATGAAGGAGACGAAGCCGCCGACGGTGGTCTGGTCGTGGGTCGACTGCACCAGCGCGATGGCCACCACGACGGCCAGCGCGATGGCCGCGAACAACTGGGTGATCGGCACGGTGGCGGCGGCGGCGATGGTCTGGCGCATGTTGTAGCCGCGCAGCATCGCATTGGCCTTGTGGAAGCGCTCGTTCTCGTACTGCTCGCCGCCGTACACCTTCACCACCTTGTGGGCGTCGATCGACTCGCCCAGCACATGGGTGATGTCGCCCATGGCGCGTTGGGCCTCGCGGCTCATGCGCCGCAGCCTGCTCGAAAACAGGCGGATCACCAGCGCCGAGAGCGGGATGATGGCCAGGGCCACCAGCGTCAGGCGCCAGTTCTCGTACAGGAGCCAGGCGAACAGGCCCAGCACGGTGATGGAATCGCGCACCAGGATGGTCAGCACCGCGGTTGCCGCGCTGGTGACGTTGTTGACATCGAAGGCGATGCGCGAGATCAGCGTGCCGGACGACTGGTTGTTGTAGAAGGTGGTGGGCAGGCGCACCATGCGCGCGAACATGGCGTCGCGCATGTCCATCAGGATGCGGTTCGACACCCAGGCCATGGTGTAGGAGGTGGTGAAGGTGAGGATGCCGCGCAACAGGAAAATGCCGATCAATGCCAGCGGGATCCAGATCAGGCCACCGCGGTCCTTGGCGCCGAAGCCGTCGTTCAACATCGGCTTCATCAGCGCCGGAAACAGCGGCTCGGTCAGCGCCGCCGCAGCCATGCCCAGGAGGCCCAGCGCGAACACCACCCGGTACGGATAGACGTACTTGAGCAGCCGGCGATAGAGCTGGACGCTGGTTTGCGGCGCTGAGGCGGGGCCGTTGTTCAAGGCGGTAGGTGGCGCGCAGGGCGCGCAGGATGGGGGCTGGGAGCGGCCGACGCTATGGTCATCGGCCCGGAATGCGGCGGGCTGACGATTTTACCCGCCGGGCAGGAGCGTCCGGTATAGGGTCAGCAGTTGCGCGGCCATGGCCTCAGGAGATAGGTGGGCAACGCTTGAGCGCGCGGCCGCGCGCATGGTCTCGGCCCGGCCCGGCGTGGCCAGGGCGGTCAGCGCTGCGGTCAGCGCTTCGTGGTCGAGCGCGTCGACCACGAAGCCGTTTCTGCCCTCTGCGATCAGCTCGCGCGCCCCGCATTGCAGGGTGGTCACCACCGGCAATCCGCAGGCCAATGCCTCGGTGGCGGCATTGGGCATGGGGTCGTAGAGGGTGGGCAGGACAAACACGTCGGCGGCCCCGTACAGGGCGGGCAGGTCGTCGCGAGCGCCGAGAAAATGCGCGCGCCCGGCCAGGCCCAAGCGCGCGGCCGCAGCCTGGTAGCGCCCGGCATGCTTGTCGGCGCCGACGATCAGGGCATGTGCATTGCGGGGGCCGCGCGCCAGGGCCTCAATCAGGCGCGTCACGCCCTTGCGTTCGAAGCCGGAGCCGGCATACAGGAACACCGGCGCGTCCTGCGGCAGATCGAGGGCGGCGCGGGTGGCCGCGCGGCGATCGCGGTTGCGCGGATGGAAGCGTTCCAGATCGACGCCGTTGTAGATCACCTCGATTCGTTGCGGCGCCAGGCCGAAGCGCGCGACGATGTCGTCCTGCACCATGGCCGAATTGCAGATCACCCGCTTGAGCGCAGGATGGGTGAACATCGAGCGCTCCGCCGCTTGCACGTAGCGGTGGTAGGGGTTGGCGAAAGTCGTCAGGCGGCTTAAGCCCGAAGCGGCCCGGGCGCGCTGTTCCAGCCAGGTGGCGTGAACGCCGTCGCCGGCGCGATACAGCATCACGCCGGGAATGCGTTCGTGGCTTTGCACGATGTCGAACCCGCCGTTGTTGCCGGCCAGTTTCGCCGTCACCGCGCGCGCGAAGGCGCGGTCGCGGGTAAGCGAGGTGCGATAGGGGGGATTGCATGCGACGAAGTTCACGCTCGGCCGCGCCTGCCATTGCCGTGCGATCACCGTCAATTCGAGCGCGCCGGTGGCCGAAAGCGCGCTGAGCGCGTGCTCGATGAAGCGCTCGGCGCCGCCGTGGGGGTTGTACTTCTGACGGATGATGGCGAGCCGCATGCCCACGCCGCGCGTCAGACGTCGTTCAACAGCGAGCGCACTGCGTCGAGTACACGCGCCACCGGCAGGGTGGTCAGGCATTCGCTCACCTTGCTGCCGCCGCAGCCGTCGTTGCCGCACGGCCGGCACGGGTGGCGGGTGGACGCAACCACCCGGTGCGCGACGCCCCACGGGCCCCATTCGATCTCGCCCGATGGGCCGAACAGCGCGACCACCGGCGTGCCCATCGCGGACGCGATATGCATCGGGGCGGAATCGACGCCGACGAAGAGGCGTGCGCGTGCCGTCAAGGCCGCCAGCTCCTTCAGGTTCA
>JAYVST010000338.1:0-1592 GCA_043775255.1 Burkholderiales bacterium | reverse complement strand
GCTTGCGTTTCAAGGCAGCGGCCTGAAACCCGCAGGTGAAACCGGCTTGCGGCCCGCCAGTCCCGCGCAACCTGCGCAGCAACAGATCCTCGAACAACGAGCCGCCTGTTTCTTAGACGAAATCAATGGAACGGTGGTGGGCGCGGACGCGATCGTCGCGTTGGCCGCGCAGCCTCTCAGAATCACCGGCTGGGCTGCCGACCCGCTGCAAGCGCGCATTCCGGAGCAGGCGTGGGTCAGGCTCTACGACCGCGGCGGCGGCCCCGGCCTGTTGCTCGCGATGCCACGCAACACAGACCGGCCCGACGTCGCCCTGGCCCTCGGGCATCCGGCCTACGCGCGTGCGGGCTTCACTCTGTCGCTTGAACCGGGCCAACTCGCGCCCGGCGAATACACCGTCGCCATCGTGCAGCAGTACGGCGCCGACCTGGCCGTGTGCGCTACCACCGGCCGGCTCAGTCTTCGCTAGCGGCCTTCACCGGCTGTCCGAGTACCCAGGTGGTGGCCACCGCGCGGTCGTCGCCCAGCACCATCAGGGCGAACAGCTTTTCCTCCAGCGTGCGGGCAAGCGCGGTTCGGTGCGCCAGGAGTGGTGTGGCCGCCGGGTCAAGCGCGATGATGTCCGCGTCCTTGCCCGGATCGAAATTGCCGATCCGAGCGTCTAAGCCAAGCGCCTTCGCGCCGCCCAGAGTGGCCATGTAGAAGCCATCGAGGCTGGTGAAGCCGTGCTGGCCCATTTGCGCCACCTTGTAGGCCTCACCCATGGTTTGCAGCATCGAGAAAGACGTGCCGCCGCCGACATCGGTGGCCAGGGCGACGCGCGCCGCCACCGCCCTGGCAGCATCGATGTCGAACAACCCGCTGCCGAGAAACAGATTGGAGGTCGGGCAATGCACCGCCACCGCGCCGGCCGCCGCGAAGCGCGCCCATGCCGATGGATCGAAGTGGATGCAGTGGCCGAACAGCGCACCCGGCCGCACCAGGCCAAAATCCTCGTAGACACCGAGATAGTCGCGACTGTCCGGATACATCTGCGCCACCAGCCGGATCTCGGCATGGTTTTCGGCGATGTGGGTCTGCATGCGCACACCCGGATGTTCGTCCAGCAGGCGCGCCGCCATGCGCAACTGCTCCTTCGAGGAAGTAATCACGAAGCGCGGCGTCACCGCATAGAGCAGCCGGTCGCGCCCATGCCAGCGCTCGATCAGGGCGGCACTGTCGTCATACGAAGACTGCGCCGTATCGGAAAGGAATTGCGGGCTCTGCGTATCCATCATCACCTTGCCGGTGATGATGGACATGTGCCGCGCCTGCGCGGCCTCGAACAACACTTCAGCCGCGTGCTTGTGTACGGTCGCGTACACCGCTGCGGTGGTGGTGCCGTTGCGCAGCAGTTCATCCAGAAAGAAGCCGGCCACGGCGCGCGCATGCCCGATATCGGCGAAGCGCCCTTCGGCGGGAAACGTGTAGGTGTGCAGCCAGTCCATCAACTGCTTGCCATGGCTGGCGATGATGTCGGTTTGCGGGTAGTGGATATGGGCGTCGACGAAGCCCGGCATGAGGATGCGGGGGCGCTGGTCGGCCACCGGCGT
>JAYVST010000337.1:0-7756 GCA_043775255.1 Burkholderiales bacterium | reverse complement strand
GACAGGGCGAGCGCCGCAGCGAGATTGACGCAGGTGGTGGTCTTGCCGACGCCACCCTTCTGGTTGGCGACTGCGAATATGCTCGGTTTCATGGGCCTGTCAGCGCGACGGCCGCCTCCAGCCGCCGTGCGGCGGTCACCGACTCCGTGCCGCCTTCGGCGTTGAAACAGCGCTTGCGGACAATGATCTTGCCGTCATCCCCAGCCGCATACTCCACGCCCGTATCGCGTGTGCAATTGCGCTGAAAGACATTGGGCATCAGTGCAATCCGATGCCAGGTTCCCGGATAGTGTTTCGCATTCAGCGACTTGACCGTGGTCAGCGACTCGGCCCAGGCCAGCGGCGCCTGCACGGCCAGTGCAGCCAAGGCCGCAAGCAACGCAGCCGACAAGGCAAGGACCCTTCGAGCGCACTCAAGCACCTGTGGCCCGCAATACGACAAGATGGCGTTCGGCTTCCAACCCCGGCACCTTGAGCCTATGCACCTGCTCCATGTAGCATTCGGACGACAGCTGCGCAATCTCCTCATGCGGATGCACGCCCTTCATGGCCAGCCAGCGGGCGCCTTTTGATGGACATTGCTGCGGAGTCGCTGCGAGATGCCGGGTCAGGTGGAAAAACTCGTACAGGTCGGAAAACGCGCGGCTGATGATCTGGCCAAACGGCGCATCTAGCAGCCTGTCGGACTTGGGGAGCGTCGGCTGCAAATCGGCCGCAGCGGTCCATTTTTCACCGCCTTCTTGTCCCATAGCCGGGCTATTGGACTGCGAATGCGGCAAAAACTGTCCTCGCTGGGGCCAATTTTCGCTTTCGACGCCCCAAGTCCGACAGGCTGCTAGCCACCGAATTGGTATTCGCTCACCCGGTGCTGGTGATCGAGGTGTTGTCGGAATCGACCGCGATCTACGACCGGGGCTTCAAGTTCGCGGCCTATCGCCAGCTCGCATCGCTCGTCGAGTACGTGCTGATCGACCCGGACCGGCGCAGCGTCGAGTTGTTTCGGCGCGGTGCAGATGGTCTATTTACGCTGCACGATTTCTCGGCCGCGCAAGAAGTGCATTTGGCCAGCGTCGAGGCGCACCTTGCGATGGCGAACCTTTTCGGCGGCGTGTAGCCTGGACTCGTTCGGCCGATTTCTCCGGCGAGCGGACGACGCACCCGCCGCCAATTCGTTTCTCGGTCCTCGGATACGAAATGACCGAGACTAATCTCGGCGTGCCTGCCTTGCGAAACGCAAGTTTGGAACAGTGGCTATTTCGTCGCGATGATATCCACCTGTCGAGAGGCGCTTTTTGACTACGGAGATGGTGAAGTCCACGTAGAGGCTGACCCGAAGTCAACCGATGTGTCCAGCGATCGCCACGTCCGCCTGCAACGAGTTCAAGCAGCTTCCCAGGCCTCGACATAAATCCCCGCTTTTGCCAGCCCGTTGAATTCATCCACGCCCAGCCGGAAAGCCACCCGTGCCCGCTCCGGCAGACGTTCGGTGGCGTTGAACTGGATCGCCTCGAAGTTGCGTCCGTCGCGCACCAGGGCGAGCTTCATGTGGCGCTCGCGGATCAGGCGCTGCCCGGTGACCTGGAAGGTGTCGGCGAAGGTGGGGGCGGGGAAGCCCTGGCCCCAGACATCGTCTTCCAGCGCGCGCACGAAGTTTAGGTTCAGGTAGGCCGGCTCGATGGCGCCGTCGGTCATGATCTCCGTGGCGAGGTCGGCAGGCTTGAGCATGCGCTGTGCGGCGGCTTCGAAGGCTTGCGTGAAGCGTTCGAAATCCGCAGCAGCGATGGTCAGGCCCGCGGCCATGGCGTGGCCGCCGAAGCGGCGCAGCAGGCCGGGTTCGGCCTTGCTCACCAGGTCTAAGCAATCGCGCAGGTGCAGCGACCCGATGGAGCGCCCCGAGCCCTTGATCTCGTCGCCCTCGCCGGGCGCGAACACCACCGCCGGGCGATGGAAACGGTCCTTCACACGCGAGGCGACGATGCCGACCACGCCCTGATGCCATTCGGAGTTGTACAGGCTGACGGTAAAGCGTTCGCCCGGATCGTCGAGGTCGAGGCTGGCCATGGCTTCGTCCTTCATGCGGCCTTCGATCTCGCGCCGTTCTCGGTTGAGTTCGTCTAAGCGCTGCGCCAGGGCGAGGGCGCGCGGTGTGTCTTCGGCCAGCAGGCATTCGATGCCCTGCGCCATGTCGGCCAGCCGGCCAGCGGCATTCAGGCGCGGGCCTGCCGCGAAGCCCAGGTCGAACGACGATGCGCGCGCCGCGCCGCGCCCCGCCACGGTCAGGAGCGCGGCCACGCCGGGGCTGGCACGCCCGGCGCGAATCCGTTTGAGGCCCTGCGCCACCAGCACACGATTGTTGTGATCGAGCCGGACCACGTCGGCCACGGTGCCCAGTGCCACCAGATCGAGCAGGGCGGCCAGGTTCGGCTCGGGGCCGCGCATGGCCTGGCGGGCGCGCAACTCGGCGCGCAGCGCCAGGAGCACGTAGAACATGACGCCGACCCCGGCCAGGTTTTTGCTGGGGAAATCGCAGCCAGGCTGATTCGGGTTGACGATGCAGGCGGCTGCGGGCAATTCGGCGCCGGGCAGGTGATGGTCGGTGACCAGTACGCCGATGCCCTGCGCGTTGGCGGCCGCGACGCCTTCGAGACTGGCGATGCCGTTGTCGACGGTGATGATGAGTTCGGGCTTGCCCAGGCGCGGATGGACACATGCCAGGGCCACCACCTCGGGCGTGAGGCCGTAACCCAGTTTGAAGCGGTCCGGCACCAGATAATCGATCAACGCGAGCGATCCGGTGGCCGCTGCGAGTGCGCGCAAGCCGCGTAACCCCACCGCGCACGCCGTGGCGCCGTCGCAGTCGTAGTCGGCGACGATCAGGATGCGTGCACCCCTGGCCAGCGCCTCGGCCAGGATGCGCGCGGCCTTGTCGTTGCAGAACAGCAGGGCCGGGTCGAGCAGACCGGCCAGCGACAGGTCGAGTTCCGCGCCGGCCTTGATACCGCGGGCGGCGTAGATGCGCGATAGCACCGGATGCACCCCCTGTTGGGCCAGGAGCAGGCTGACGCGCTCCGGATAGGCGCGGGTGCTGATGCGCGGCCTATCGGTCGACATCACGCGATTTCCGGCGCGGCGCGCGCGCAGGCAGGCGTCACGCGGCGATTCCCGCAGCCGCAAGGCGGCTGCCAAGTCCACTGCGGCGCAACCAGCGCCACGGGTCCGCGCGAAACAATTCGGTGGTCAATGTCGCCTGCGGCAGATTCAAGACCACGCGCACCAGCCTGCGCTGCGCACGCAAAGGCGCCAGCCAATCGGCCAGGAACAACTCCGGCCAGGCGGCGGGATCGGCAAACGGCGCAGCGAGGTCGACCGCGAGTGGGCCGTTGCAATGCGGAAGGGAATCCGCGTTTGCCGGCAACGGGCCGCAGCGTGCGCCGGCGGCCTGTGCGATGCCGCGCACGTGCAGCGCATCGGACAGGACCGTGAGCTCGGGGGCGGCTGTGACATTGGGCGTTGCGCCGGCGCCGCCCCACAGCCATACGCCGTTGACCGGTGCGCCGCCGCGGGCTTCCCGCGCACTATTGATGGCCGTGTCGTGCAAGAGCATCTGGGCCTCGTTGCCGATGCGCTTGAGCAGGCGCGCCGCTGCGCCTTGCGGCAGGAGGGCCTCGATCGAGCGCGCATGCGCGAATGCCGTGGGCACGGTCGTGGCGTCGATGCGCTCGCCGCTCTCCATCAGCCAGTGGTTCGGCGCAACGACGCGAAAGCGCAAACCGTCGGCCTGGAAATGCGCATTCAGGCGTTCAACGAGCGCTCGGGCTTCATCGGCGCCAATGTCATGTACCGCAGCCGCGTCGAGCACAACGGCATCGCCACTGGCCTGCAAATAAACCGGATCGGCGCATAGCCGGTATGCGGCGGGAGGATTGGAACCGGCTGTTGCGCGCCAGGCGGCCGCCGGCCAGTCGGTCTGCTTCTCAATACCGAAGCGCCGGAACCACCAAGCATCGGGTCCGGCGGTGTCGAGCTGGACCGGGCCACGCGCGAACGCCCGGTGCAAATCCTCCATGGCGTCCAGCGCGTCGGTGCCGACGCCGGCCGGCGGCGTGACCACGAGTTCAAGCATTTGCTTCATGAGCGGTATTGTGACGCGAATCTGCGGCCGTATCGGCACATGGACCGATGGCACGACGACCGGCATCGGATAGGCTGATGGGACAAAGACCGAGGCAACGACCGGCACAACGACCGGGGCAACGACCGGGACAACGACCGGCACTACGATCGGCACTACGATCGGGACAACGACCGGGACAACGACCGGGACAAGGACCGAGTGATCGTCCCGCGCCAGCGACGTAGAATGCGGTCAGCAGTTCGGTTCTTTCGCGGAGCGGATTCATGCAGCCATTCGTGGTCTGGTTCATTGCGGCCTTTGTCCTGGTGGCGGCGGAGTTGATGAGCGGCTCCCTGTACTTGCTGGTCATCGGCGCCGGTGCGGCAGCGGCCGGCGTACTGGCCTTGGCAGGCGTTGGTTTCGCCGCGCAAATCGCGCTGGCGGCAGTGGTCAGCGTGGCCGGAATCGCGGTGCTAAAGCTGCTGCGGCGCGGTGGCAAGGGCGAATCCGGAAATGCGGCCCTCTCGTTCGATGCCGGGCAGATCGTCGAAGTGATCGAGCAGCGCGCGGACGGCGGCCTGCGCGTAAATTACCGGGGCACCCAATGGGACGCCGAGATAGAGGGTGGCGGCACAGCGGCGCCGGGCGAGCGCCTGACGATCAAGTCCACCCGCGGCAATTCGCTCATTCTCGCCACCCGTCCCTGAAACCATCCACCAAGAGGCAACTCATGGAATTCGTCTCCATCACGATCTTCCTGTTCATCGCGGCGATCGTCTTCGTCATCAAGACGGTGTACCAGGTGCCGCAGCAGAGCGCCTATGTGGTCGAGCGGCTCGGCAAGTACGACCGCACCCTCGAAGCGGGGCTGGCGTTCGTCGTGCCCTTCCTCGAACGGGTGGCCTACAGGCATTCGCTCAAGGAGGTGCCGCTGGACGTGCCCAGCCAGATCTGCATCACGCGCGACAACACCCAGTTGCAGGTCGATGGCGTGTTGTACTTCCAGGTGACCGATCCGGTGGCGGCGTCCTACGGTTCGTCGAACTATGTCGCGGCCATCAGCCAGTTGGCACAGACGGCGCTGCGCTCGGTGATCGGCAAACTGGAGCTCGACAAGACCTTCGAAGGGCGCGAAAACATCAACCACAGTGTCATTTCCGCGCTCGATCTGGCGGCGCTCAACTGGGGCGTCAAGGTGCTGCGTTACGAGATCAAGGACCTGACCCCGCCGAAGGAAATCCTCCACGCGATGCAGGCGCAGATCACCGCAGAGCGCGAAAAGCGCGCACTGATCGCGGCCTCCGAAGGACGCAAGCAGGAGCAAATCAATATCGCCACCGGCGAGCGTGAAGCGGCCATTCAGAAGTCCGAGGGCGAAAAGCAGGCGTCAATCAATCGGGCACAGGGTCAGGCGGCGGCGATTTTGTCCATCGCCGAGGCGAGCGCCGAGGCGATCCGCAAGACTGCTGCGGCGATCCAGTCACCCGGCGGCGAGGCGGCGGTCAACCTCAAGGTGGCCGAGCAATATGTCGGTGCATTCTCCAATCTGGCACGGACCAACAACACCATGATCCTGCCGGCCAACCTGGCCGATGTTGCCGGCCTGATTGCCACCGCGATGACGGTGGTCAAGCAGGGCGGCGCCGCCAAGGGCTGACAGGCGATGGGGTTCGCTAGCGCCGCTGCGCTCGCGCTCGCCGCTTTCGCAGGTTGGCTTTTCTGGCGCTCGTATGCGCGCTACAAGCGCGCCGAGTTCATCCGCCGCTATCCGTTTCCGAGCGGCCTGTTCGACAAGCTCGCGGCACACCGGCCCGCTCTGGAGCGGCGCGACATCGCGCTGGTGTCGCGTGGCCTGCGCCATTTTTTCCTTGCGTACCTGAACAGCGGCAAGCAGTTCGTCTCGATGCCCTCGCAGGTGGCTGACGAACTCTGGCATGAATTCATACTCCATACGCGCAACTACGATGCCTTTTGCCGCCAGGCCTTCGGCGGTTTTTTCCATCATTCTCCTGCGGTCGTGTTGGCGCCGGCGCAGCGCGACAGCAATGCGGGTCTCAGGCGGGTGTGGTGGCATTGTTGCAAGGAGGAAAACATCAACGCGCGCAACCCGACCCGGCTGCCTTTGTTGTTCGCGCTCGACGCCAAACTGAAAATCGACGGTGGTTTTTCCTACGCGGCTAACTGCAGAGCCTTGCGGGCGGGCGGGCGCGGCGACCTCTATTGCGGTGGCGACTTCGCCGACGCCTCGGTTGACGGCGGTACCAGCGGATTCGGCGAAGGCGCCGCCGACGGCGGTTTGGGCTCAGGCACGGACGGCGGATCGTCCGATGGCGGCGGCTGCGGCGGTGGTGGCGGTTGTGGAGGTGGTGGTGGCGACTGAGCCGCTGCCATACACGCCCAAATGCGCGCCCGAGCCGTCTTCAGCGATTCGCCGATTTCATCAGGCGCTGTTTCTCGCGCGTCCACTCGCGCTTCTTTTCCGTCTCGCGCTTGTCGGCCTTTTGCTTGCCGCGGCCGAGTCCGACGTCGAGCTTGATGCGACCGTTCTTGTAATGCAGGTCGAGCGGCACCAGGGTATAGCCGCGCTGTTCCACCTTGCCGATCAGGCGCTTGATTTCCTCGGACTTTAGCAACAGCTTGCGGGTGCGCGCCGGATCGGGTGTGACATGGGTCGAGGCCTCCGGCAACGGGCTGATGTGCGAGCCGATCAGGTACAGCGCGCCGTCGCGCACGATGACATAGCCTTCCTTGATTTCTGCGCGCGCGGCGCGGATGGCCTTGACCTCCCAGCCTTCGAGCACCAGCCCGGCCTCATAGCGCTCTTCGATGAAGTAATCGAAAGTCGCCTTCTTGTTTTGCGTGATGCTCATGACGCCTCAAGCGGAGTGCTCCGCTAAAATGTGGATTGTAACAATCGCGTTTCGAGCGCGAATCCTCCGATCCCCTGCAAAACGTCCTGTCGTGCCGCAAATCAACAAGTCAGTCCTGGTGCCGTACAGCGCCGGGCGCATGTTCGCGCTGGTGGCGGCGGTGCCCGACTATCCGCAGTACATGCCCTGGTGCGGCGGTGCGCGTGCATCGATCGACCCCGACGGACGCGTCCGTGCCATAGTCGAGATCGACTACCGCGGCGTGCGCTCCAGCTTCACGACGCTCAACGTCAATTCCGCGCCGGATTCCATCGCCATGCAGCTGGCCGAGGGACCGTTTGCGACGCTGGCGGGCGATTGGCGTTTCACCCCGCTTAACGCGGCGGCCTGCAAGGTGGAATTCCGCCTTGACTACGAGTTTGCCAGCACCCTGTTGGGTCGTCTGGTGGCGCCGGTGTTCGACAACATCGCCACTACCTTCATCGATGCCTTTGCGAGGCGGGCCGAGGTGCTCTATGGATGAATCGATGGTGGTAAACGTGGTTTACGCGGACCCGCAGGTGGAAATGCACGCCGAGGTGCGACTTGCCGCAGGATCGACCATCGCCGATGCGATCGCCGCGAGCGGGTTATCCGGAACAGCCGACGTGTCAACGCTTGCAACCGGCATCTGGGGCAAGCTGAAGACCGCTTCCACGCCTCTGCGTCATGGCGACCGGGTTGAAATCTATCGCCCGCTCAAGGCGGACCCGAACGTCGCACGCCAGCACCG
>JAYVST010000336.1:0-4600 GCA_043775255.1 Burkholderiales bacterium | reverse complement strand
GTCCCATAGCCGGGCTATGGGACTGCGAATGCGGCAAAAACTGTCCTCGCTGGGGCCGATTTTCGCTTTCGACGCCCCAAGTCCGACAGGCTGCTAGAGCGCCGTAGCGTGCGCCGTCACGGCTTCCAGCACCCGCACGCCACCTTCACCCAGGATTTCGCTCTTGACCACCGCAAAACTGCGCCCGGTGTGGATTGGTGTGGAGCGACATTCCAGCGCTGGACCCTTGCCCGGACTGATGAACCATGCCGAAATGTTGGAAAGCACCGTGTGCTGCGGCACCGCCGCGATCGCGGTCTCGGCCGCCAGCCCAAGCAACAATCCGCCCTGCACGTGGCCAACCCGGTTGGCGGTGTGCGGTCCGGCGGGCATGCGGCAACAGGCGCCTTCGCCCTCACGCACCGGCATGAGGCCCCAGAAGCGGCGCAGGAACGACCCTGGCGCGTCGATGCCCGGTGGCCCAGCCAATGCCGCCTCGGTCGCCGCCATGATGGCCCGCTCGCGCGCATCGAGCTCGCCCGGTTCGAGCGGGCCGACCGCCACTACCGGTTCCTGCTGCCAGGGCAGCGGCGCCATCAGGCGCGCATCCGGCGGCGGCGGCAGGCGCACAAACGTGGCGCTGCCATGGCACCACGCGACACCGTTTGCGCCGGCCGTGGCGCGTGCGAGCAGCTGGCCGATCGCGTCGCGGCTGCTCTCGCCTTCGAACACGCTATCGATCATCGGGCGGCCTGCGAACGCAGCGCCGGTGAAGCGGGCACTCAAAAAGGTCGTCGCGAGTCTCTCGCCCGGAACGATGTAGGGGCGGGTCGCCGTCGACATGGCGGTATCGAGCGACATCAGCAAGGCGGCAAGCTCGATACGGCCCTGCGCATCGGTGCAATGCGGCCCGCCGGCTATGGTCAGGCGCGCACCGCCGCGCCCCGCATGCGGCCACGTCGTGCCCAGGAAATGGCCGGTGAAAGAAAAGCCCGGCGTGCGGTCCGCCGCCAGACTGACAAGGAGATGCCGGCGAATCCAAGCGTCGTCGCTCACCGCACACGTTCCGTCATGCGAATCAATCCGGCTTGATGCCGGCGCGCTTGATCACTGCGGCCCATTTGGTCATCTCCGCCCGGACGAAGCCGCCGAACTGCTCGGGGCTGCCTGGCACAACCTCGGCGCCCTGGCCCAACAGGCGTTCACGGGTAGCCGGGTCGGAAAACGCGCGCACCGTATCGGCGTTGATCTTCGCCACGATGTCGCGCGGCGTCGCCACCGGCACCCAGATACCGGCCCAGGAATAGGCTTCATAGCCGGGCAGGCCGGCCTCGATCATGGTGGGCAATTCCGGGACCAGGGCGGATCGCTTCGGGCTGCCGACCGCCAGCGCCTTGACGCGCCCGGACTTCACATGCGGCAACGCGGTGGGCCCGTCGGAGAACATCAATTGCACCTGACCGGCCAACAGGTCGGTCATGGCCGGCGCACTGCCGCGATATGGAATATGCAGCATGTACACGCCGGCCTTTTCCTTGAACAACTCGCCCGCCAGATGGGTGCCGCCGCCGTTGCCGGCGGAGCTGAAAGCGAGCCGGCCCGGATTGGCGCGGGCGAACTTGATCAGTTCGCGCACGTTGGCCGCCGGCACCGACGGATGGGCGCACAGGATGATTGGAAACTGCGCGCCGAACATCACCGGCGTGAAATCCTTTTCGAGGTCGTAGGGCAACTTGTTGCCGAAACCGGGCAGTACCGACTGATGGATGGCGCCGACAAAAATGGTGTGGCCATCGGGCGCGGCACGCGCTGCGGCTTCGGCGCCGATCACGCTGTTGCCGCCGCTGCGGTTTTCCACCGCGACTTGCGTGCCCCAGATCTCGGTCAGGCGCTGCGCCAGGGCACGGCCGGTCACGTCGACCGGACCGCCGGGCGGGAATGGCACGATCAGACGCACCGGGCCAGAGGGAAACCGGGCTTGCGCGAATGCTGGTGACGAAATCGCGGCCATTGCTGCCATTGCTGCCATTGCTGCCATTGTGGCGAGTTTGAGAATTCGTCGGCGTCCGGCGTGCATGACAATTCCAGCTAAATGAAGCGTTCGTTCATCGGCATCGGCCGGCCGTTGACCAGCGCAAGCCAGCCACGCGCCACACGGTAGATGACCCACACGCCGGTCACCACCCAGACGACCCACCCGACCAGGATGCCGATGATGGAAAGAAAGGCCAGGAGCCCGATCACCGCCCACATGAAGGCAAGCCAGAACGTGCGGATCTGCCAGGTGAAATGGCTTTCGAGAAACGTGCCGGCGGCCGCGCCGCGTTTCGCATAGTTGAGGATCACCGCGATGATCGAAGGCCAGCCCGTGAGGAAGGCAGTGACGATGAAGGCGGCGGTGGCAAGTCCGGTGAAGACTGTGAAGGCGTGCAACGCGTAGATCAGGTGGGTGATGGCCAGGGGCGCGCTGTCGGGCAGGCCGGTGCGGCCGTCGATTTCGGTCATGTGCGCGTCCGGGTGGTGGGGCGAGCGCGATTTATACCCGAGATGGCGCTGGCGGCCGTGGCTGCAGTGGCGTCGCGGCGCTCGAACTCGACGGCAAGAAAGTCGACAAAGGCGCGCACCTTGGCCGATAGATGGCGCCGGCTTGGATACACGGCGTGGATCGCAGTCGCCGGCGCTTCAAAGGCCTCGAGTATCGGCAAGAGACGTCCGGCGGCGATCTCCCGGGCAACGATGAAGTCGGGTTCGCAACAGATTCCCAGCCCCTCGGCGGCAGCGTGCGCGAGCATGTCGCCATTGTTGGTCTGCACGCTGCCGGTGACGCGCACCCGTTGCTCGCCGCCGTTGCCATCGGCAAAGCGCCATTCGTTGCGGTTGGACAGGTATTCATAGAGCAGGCAGTTGTGCCCGGCCAATTGCTGCGGCGTCACCGGGGTGCCGCAGCGTGCGAGATAGGCCGGGGCCGCACACACGATCATGCGCGACAGGCCGAGCTTCCGGGCGATCAGGCTGGTCGAGCGCGAATCGCCGATGCGCAGCGCCATGTCGAAACCCTCCTCGACCAGATCGACCATGCGGTCCGATAGCGAGATGTCAAGGCGCACGTCGGGGTGCCGGGCCAGGAACGGTGCGATCAGGGGCGACAGGTAGCGCAGGCCGAAATTGACCGAAGAGGTGATGCGCAGGGTGCCGCGCGGTCGCGCCTGACCGGCATGGGCCACCGCCTCGGCCTCTTCGAGATCGGCCAGCAATTGCTGGCAGCGCTCGTGGAACGCGCGCCCGGATTCGGTCAGGGAAAGCGAGCGGGTGGTGCGGTTCAGAAGGCGCGTATCGAGATGCGCCTCGAGGTCGGCCACCTGACGCGAACAAGCCGAGGTGGAAATGCTCAGCCGCTCGGCGGCGCGCGCAAAGCTGCCCGCTTCGACCACCCGCGCAAAGGCTTGCATGGCTGACCATCTGTCCATTGTTGTCCCATTTTTCGCAACAATATGTTGTTCAATAGCCAGTTTATCCATTTATTCGAACGAAACATAATGCACCACGCTGCACGACGGCTCGCATGGCCCATGGTTCGGACACCCGTACGTTCGATGGTCGCAACCGGGCACGCAGCCAGCCGTGCAAAGCGACCGAATCATCACTCGGCAACCATTCACGCCGCCCGCACGCGGCGGCGCAATCCACCGGAAAGGCATTCCATGAAACTCTATTACGCCCCTGCAGCCTGCTCGCTCTCCCCCCACATCGTGGCGCGCGAAGCCGGGCTCGATATCGAACTGATCAAGGCCGACCTCAAGGCCAAAACGACGGCCGATGGCGCCGATTACACGAAAGTCAATGCCAAGGGCTACGTACCCGCGCTACAACTCGACAACGGCCAGTTGCTCACCGAAGGCCCGGTGATCGTGCAATACCTGGCGGACCTGAAGCCCGCCTCGGGCCTGGTGCCGGCCGCCGGCAGCATCGAGCGCTATCGCGTGCAGGAATGGCTCAGCTTCATCACCTCCGAAATCCACAAGAGCTTTTCGCCCCTGTTCAATCCGACTGCGGCGGCAGAATGGAAAGAGGCGGCCAAGGCCAATCTCGCCAAGCGCTTCGGATTCGTGGCGGCCCACCTCGAAGGCAAGCAATACCTGATGGGCGACAACTTCACGGTGGCCGACGCCTATCTCTTCACCGTGGCCAACTGGGGCCAATTCGTCGGTTTCGACATTGGCCAATGGCCGGCATTGAAGGCGCACCATGCGCGGGTGGCCGCGCGGCCGAAGGTGCAGGAGGCGCTGAAGGCGGAAGGGTTGGTCAAGTAAGTCGGTTCGAATCCGCAAAAGGGGCGCCCGCGGGCGCCTCTTTTTTCGCCCGCACATCACTGCGCAGGAGTGAAGCAGTCAAAACCGCGTCCTCGCGCAGGCGTGTTCATGCCGACGCTTGTCGCCCTGGCGATCGCCTTTTTAGGCGCACAGGCGCTCGCGTGGCGGCAGCAACGGCGGCGGCGGCGAAGTACAAGGCCGCGCGAACCTGCTGCTAGCAGCCTGTCGGACTTGGGGCGTCGAAAGCGAAAATCGGCCCCAGCGAGGACAGTTTTTGCCGCATTCGCAGTCCCATAGCCCGGCTATGGGAC
>JAYVST010000335.1:0-9784 GCA_043775255.1 Burkholderiales bacterium | reverse complement strand
TGTCGACCGCGCCAGGCTCTACCCCTGCACCAATTGCGGCATGGCGCCGATGTCGCGCGAGATCGCGCTGGCCAAGCTGGCCGCGCTGGGGGCGG
Organism: Burkholderiales bacterium; assembly: GCA_043775255.1. Taxonomy (GTDB): domain Bacteria; phylum Pseudomonadota; class Gammaproteobacteria; order Burkholderiales; family JAEUOS01; genus JAEUOS01. The sequence continues at coordinate 9,689 of JAYVST010000335.1, read as the reverse complement.
GCGCCGCGCTGGCGCGCTCGCGCAGCGGCACGTGACGCGGGCGGGCAGATCGCCGTCCGCGGCCCCTGCGAAATCCGCAGCCTGCGCCGGCTCCGTTTCATGAGCCCGTTTTCCGCAACGGCACTGGCCGGGCGCGTCGCATGCGTCACCGGCGGCGGGCGCGGCATCGGTCTGGCCGTGGCACAGGCGCTTGCGGCTGCCGGTGCCAGCGTGGCAGTGGCAGACCTCGATACCACGTCAGCCCAAACAAGTGCCGCCGCGATCCGCGATGCCGGCGGACAGGCCATCGCGTTCACCCTGGATGTCACCGATGCCGCTGCATGCGCGGAGCTGGCGTCACGGATCGCCGCCGACATCGGCCCGGTGTCGGCACTGGTCAACAATGCCGGCGTGTTGCTGCGCGTGGCGCATGACGCGCCCGAGGCCGCGGCCGCATGGCGGCGCACCCTTGATGTCAATCTCGACGGCACCTTCAATGTGACCAGCGCATTCACGGCGCAGCTCAAGGCCACGCGCGGGGCCATCGTCAATTTGTCATCCATCCATGCCTTCGTCGCCACCGGCGTCTCGGCCGCCTACACCGCCTCCAAGGGGGCGATCGCGCAATACACCAAGGCGATGGCGGGCGAACTTGGGGCCTCCGGCGTGCGCGTCAATGCCGTCGCGCCGGGCATGATCCGCACGCCCATGACGGCCAGCACCAACGACGACCCGCAACGTTTGGCCGCCTTCGTGCGCCATGTGCCGCTGGCGCGCGTCGGCCTGCCTGACGAGGTCGCCGGCGCCGTGCTGTTCCTGTTGTCGGACGCGGCCGGCTACATCACCGGCACGGTGTTGCCGGTTGATGGCGGCTACCTGACCTTCTGAGGAATTCCATGGCCAAGCCGTTGCTCCGGGTGGACGACAAATGCGTGCTGGACATGCACGTGCACATCGGCCCCGAGTTCCTGAAGCGGCGCTACAGCGCGGCCTCGCTGGCCGACGAGGCGCGCCGCGAGGGCTTCGGCGTGGTGATGAAGAACCATTTCCAGCCGACCACGGCGCTGGTGTCCGGCATTCGGCGCGCGGACGACCGTGTGCCGCTGGTGGGCTCGGTGGCGCTCAATGCGGGAAGCGGTTTCGTCGATGATCATGGCGTGCGCGCCGCCCTGTCCGGCTGGAAAACCGATGTGGGTGCCGCCGACCCCGATCCCGGCCGCTTCGTGGTGTGGATGCCGACCCTGTGCAGCGAGGCGCATCTCGACCTGTTCGGTCGGCGCGACACGCCGGAAGAATGGGGCGTGAAGGGCCGCTACGCGCGCTTTTTTCCCGCCGGCACCGGCTATGCGCTGGATGAAGGCAACGCGGCCCTGATGGCAGGGGTCGACCGCTGTCTCGACGCCATCCGCGACAACGACCTGATCCTCGCCACCGGCCACCTCGACAAGCGCGAGACCGCCGCCCTGGTGCGCCGCGCCCATGCGCACGGCCTCAAGCGCATCATCATGACCCATCCGTTGTTCCAGGCGACGCGGCAGGACATCGATACCCTGATCGCGCTCAATCGCGACTGCGGCGCGTACACCGAACTGGCGTACGTGAACATCGCGATGGACCATCTGACCTACGAATCGTACGTCGAGGCGATCGAGGCGATCGGGCCCGAAGGTGTGCTCCTGTCCTCCGATCTCGGGCAGCCGTTCTCGCCGCCGGTGGGAGAGGGGTTGCGTGACTACTTCGCGCAGTTGCAGCGGCGCGGCGTGAGCGAAGACGCGATCGCGCAGATGGCGGTACTCAATCCGCATGGCCTTGTTTCAGGCGTATAGCCGGCGCCCGATACCCTGGCGACGACGTTTATGCAAACGAGACGACGGACCATATGCATGTGATATGGCACGCCCGCCGATGCAAGGCGGCCAACCGCTGCCGTTGCAGGTTGCGGCGCGGGCCTTTTGGCGACCGGGTGATGCCGGCATTTGCGCGCGAGGGCGCTACAGCCCGAGAAACATGCGCCTGATATCCGGGTGCGACAACACTTGCCCGGCCGGCTCGAAGAGGCTGACGCGCCCCATCTCCATGACCACGCCGTAGTCGCAGCGTTCCAGCGACTGCTGCGCGTTCTGTTCCACCATCAGTACGGTGATGCCGCCGGCGGTGAGTTCGCCGATGGTGACGAACACCATGTCCATCGCCTGCGGCGAGAGGCCCAGTGAAGGTTCGTCGAGCAGCAGCAGACGCGGCCTGGCCATCAGCACCATCGCCATTTCAAGGATCTGCTGCTCGCCGCCGCTCATGTTGCCGGCCAGCGCATGCCAGCGTTCCCTAAGACGCGGAAAGCGGGCGGTCATCCGCTCGATTTCGTCGTCGAGTTGCGCACGCGGCAGATGGCGCGAGTAGGCGCCCAGGCGCAGGTTCTCGGCCACCGAAAGGGCGGGGAAGTTGCAGCGGCCTTGCGGCACGAGGCCGATGCCGCCAGCAAGGCGCGCGATGGCCGATGCGGACGTGACGTCCTGCCCTTCGTGGATCACGCGGCCGGCACGGCAGGCGATGATGCCGGCGATGAGCTTCAGCAAGGTGGATTTGCCGGCACCGTTGGCGCCGATGACGGTGGTCCAGGTGGCCGGCGCGAGTGCCAGATCCACGCCGTTCAGGATGGTGAGATCGCCGTAGCCGCCTTCTGCGGCTTCTATGCGTAGGACGGCGTCAGTCAACCCGTGCCTCCGCGAGTCGCGTGCCGAGGTAGGCTTGCAAAACTCGTTCGTCCTTCGCGATGTCCTGCGGTTTGCCTGCGGCCAGCAGGCGTCCCTGGTCGAGCACGTGGATCCAGTCGCAGATCTCGAACACCAGCTTGAGGTTGTGTTCCACGATCAGGAGCGCGATGCCGCGTTCGCGCACGCGCAGGAGTTCGTTCTTGAGTCCGTCCACCAGAGTCGGGTTGACGCCGGCCATCGGCTCGTCGAGCATCAGGAGGCGCGGCTCGGTCATGAGCGCCATGCCCAGTTCCGTCAATTTTTTCTGGCCGTAGGACAGGCTCGCGGCGTAGTCGTCCGCCACCTTCTGGAGCTTGATCTCGCCGATGATTTGCGCCGCGCGTTCGCGCGCCGCGGCTTCGTGGGCGCGCACCGCCGGTGCGCGGAGGATTTCCGACAGGTAGGAGAAGCCGGGCGCCGATTGCGCGGCCACCAGCAGGTTTTCGCGCACAGTGAGTTCGGGAAACACGCGCAGTTGCTGGAAGGTACGGCGCACGCCCAGCCGCGCGATGCGTTGCGGCGCCAGGCGGCCGATGTCGCGGCCTTCGAATTCAACCGTGCCGGCGTCGCGCGCCTGAAAGCCGGTGATGCAGTCGAACAGGGTCGACTTGCCCGAGCCGTTGGGGCCGATCAGCCCGGTGATCGAGCCCGGCGCCACCTCGATGGACACGCCGTCGAGCGCGGTCACGCCACGATAGGCCTTGCGCATGTCGCGCACGGACAGCAGCGCGGTCATTCGCGCAGCGCCGGGCGGCCGAACCAAGCGGCCATGCCGCGCGGCAGGTAGAGCACGATGGCGAACAGCAGCATGCCGTAGATCAGCGAGCGGATTTCCGGCGCCATGCGCAGCAGTTCCGGCAGCACCGTGAACACCAACGCGCCCGCCACCGGCCCCCACAGCGTGCCCGAGCCGCCGAGTATCACCATGATCAAGAGCGCTTCGGAGAAGGAGAAGCCGAATACGCCCGGGTCGATGAAGGTCAGGTAGTGGGCATAGCAGGCGCCTGCGAAGCCGGCGAGCGCGCCGGACACGGCGAAGGCGAACAGGCGCAGGCGGAACACGTCGATGCCGGTTGCGATGGCGAGCGGTTCGTTGTCGCGCGCCGCCACCATGGCGCGGCCCAGGCGCGAGGAGACGATCAGGCCGGTCAGCGCGATCGCGGCGACGGCGACCGCGCACATGAAGTAGTACCAGGCGGTCTTGCCGTCGATCACCTGGCCGAACCAGCGCGGCGCCGGAATGCCGGAAATGCCGGGCGAGCCGCGCGTCAGGTCGATCCAGTTGTTGGCCACCAGTTGCAGGAGCAGAGTGGCCGAAAGGGTGACGATGACGAACGAATGCCGCGAGACGCGCAGCGACGGCGCACCCAGGGCCAGCCCGGTCAGCGCGCCGGCGCAGGTGGCCGCAGTGAAGGTGAGGCTGGAATCCCAGCCGAGCTTCATGGTCAGCAGTGTGCTCGTGTAGGCGCCCATGCCGAGAAAGGCCGGGGTGGCGAGCGACAGCAGGCCGCAGTAGCCCAGCACCAGATTGAGCGAGAGGACCAGCAGCACGTAGATGCCGGTCATGATGGCGACATGCAGCAGATAGGGCGAGGGCGCGAAGAGCGGGGCGCACAACGCTACCAGCAGCAACGCGACAAGGAAGGCGCGGCGGGTGGCCGGGGCAAGCGTTCGGTTCATGTCGTCGGCGGCTTCAGACCCGCACGCTCTTGCCGAACAGACCCTGCGGGCGCAACAGCAGCATCAGGATCATCAGCGAGAAGCCGATGCCGTCGCGCACGGCGGTGTTGATGAGACCGCCGGCGAAACTTTCGGCCAAGCCCAGCATCAGGCCGGCGGCCACGGCGCCGGCGATGTTGCCCATGCCGCCGATGATCACCACCGCGAAGCTCTTGAAGACCACGTCGGCGCCCATGTTGGGATACAGGTCGAACATCGGCGCGATCATGCAGGCGGCCAAGCCGGTGAGAGCGGCGCCGATCGCGCCGGTGATGCGCGTGATGCGAACGATATCGATACCCACCATCACCGCGGCATCCTTGTTCTGCGCCACCGCGCGCAGCGCGCGGCCGGCCTCGGTCAGGCGCAGGAAGGCCACGAGCGCGGCGAATGCCGCCAGCGCCATCGCCGCGATCAACAGGCGCTGGCCGAACAGCAGCACACCGCCGAACTCGAAAGTCACGGCTTCAAGCGGAGCGTCCATTTCGCGCGGGCTGGCGCCGAAGATCAGGCGTGCGCCGTTCTGCATCACCACCGAAAGCGCGAAGGTGGCGAGGATCACCGACTCGAACGGGCGTTTCAAGGTGGGGATGAAGGCGATCTCCGCCAGCACGACGCCGGCCGCCGCCATCGCCATCACGGTCACGCCGCATGCCGCCCAGTAGGGCAAGCCGATCAGCTTGGCAAACGTGAAAAGCAAAAACGCGCCCAGCATGTAGAACTCGCCATGGGCGAAGTTGACCTGCTCGAGAATGCCGAACACCAGCGCCAGGCCGACTGCGGCAAGCGCGTAGCCGAGGCCTACGGATGTACCGTTGGCGGCAAGCTGGATGAGCAGCGTGGGGTCCAAGGCGGGATTGGGCGGCGCCAGGTGATCGTTTCCGGCGCAGGGGCAAAGCCTGCGGGGCGACGGCCTGCCGCGGCGGGCCGGCCTTGCGACCGGCGCCGGGCTTTTCGGCTATTGGCCGGCGACCAGGTCCTTCACGCCCAGCTTGCCGTTCTCCACCAGCATGTACATGAGGTTGTTGTGCGATTGGTGGTTGGCGTCGAATTTGACCGTGCCGAGAATGCCCTTGTAGTTGGTCTTCAGCAAGGCTTCACGCACCGCGTTGGGGTCGGTGGAGCCGGCGCGCTTGATCGCGTCGGCCGCGATCATGATCGACTCGTAGATGCCGTAGGCGACATAGTGCGGACCCTGCTTGTTCTTCTCGGCGAACGGCTTGGTAAACGCGTCGTTCTCGGGCGAGGTGAACTTGTCGTAGTACGGGTACACCGTCCAGGAGCCGTTGAACTTGCCGGTGGCGAGCAGGTCGGTCACCAGCGGCGAGACCAGGGGCGGGCGCCCGACGATGGGCGAGGTGAGGCCGAACTGGGCGTACTGCTTCATCATGTTGGCGCCCTGCTGGTCGAGCATGTAGACCACCAGCGCGTCGGGTCTGGTCGAGCGCAGGCGCGTGAATACCGGCAGAAAGTCGTTTTCGGACTGCTTGACGTAATCCTCTGAAAGTATCTTCACGTCGGTCCCGAGCTTGTCTTTCAGGAGCTTGATGGCGCCGCGCCCGTAGTCGGTGTCTTCACCGAGAAATGCGATGGTCTTGAAAGGTTTCATCTGGCGCGCGATCACCTCGGCCAGCATGAGGTCGTTGGGCACCGAGCGGAACACCCACTTGTTGCCGCCCGCGCCGGCCTTCTGGGTGATTTCCGGCAGGGTCGAAATCGACACGATCATCGGCTTGCCGGCTTTCTCGATCACCGGCATCAATGCCAGGGTGGCGCCGGAGCACAGGTCACCAAGCACCAGATCGACCTTGTCCTGCGACAACAGCCGCTCGGTGGCGGCCACCGAATCGGCCGGGCGGCACACGCTGTCCTGCATCACGTAGCTGACCTTGCGACCGAGCACGCCGCCCTTGCGGTTGATTTCCTCGACCGCCAGTTCCGCACCCCATTTCATATGCTGGCCCAGGAACTGCACCGGCCCGGTCACCGGACCCGGAAAGCCGATCTTGATGTCCTGGGAGGTTGCCTGGGTGACGCACAACGCGCTCAAACCAGCGGCCAGGCAAACACGCAAAATGCGAACCGTTTTCATGCGTCATCTCTCCCATCGTGTTGTTGCACAACACATAATAATGACACAGTTCAAGCGCACCGGCGGCAGGCTCGCAGTTTTCGAGCCCGGTCGTGGTGGGCGAAAACCCCGCACTGCAGGTACTGGCATAAAGCACGCAGTTCACCCTTGGAGGCGCCTGGCTTTCTTGCGAAAATCGACAATATTTGTTGAAAAACAATGGCTTTCGTCATATTTGGCCGGTACAATGATGGGTTTTGCGTTGCAGCATTCCCTGCATCTTCCGCCCGAAAACGCTTTTGCGATCGCGAGCTTCGTGTCGCGGCCGCCGGCGGCACAAGCCCGAGGTTCACATGTCCCGCAATCTTCGCAACATCGCCATCATCGCCCACGTCGACCATGGCAAGACCACCTTGGTCGACAAGCTTTTGCAGCAGGCCGGCACGTTTGCCGCGCACCAGCACATCGCCGAACGGGTGATGGACTCCAACGATCTGGAGCGTGAGCGCGGCATCACCATCCTGGCGAAAAATTGCGCGGTGCAGTACGAAGGCACCCATATCAATATCGTGGACACCCCGGGCCATGCCGATTTCGGCGGCGAGGTCGAGCGCGTGCTGTCGATGGTCGACGGCGTCTTGCTGCTGGTCGACGCCGTCGAAGGGCCGATGCCGCAAACCCGCTTCGTCACCCGCAAGGCGCTGGCGCTGGGCTTGAAGCCCATCGTGGTGGTCAACAAGATCGACCGCCCGGGCGCACGGCCGGATTGGGTTGTCAATCACACGTTCGACCTGTTCGACAAACTGGGGGCCACCGAAGAGCAGCTCGATTTTCCGGTGGTCTACGCGTCCGCGCTGCACGGCTGGGCGACCCTGGACTACAACCTGCCCGAACCCAACATGCGCACCCTGTTCGAGGCGGTGTTGAAACATGTGCCGATGCGCGCGGCCGACCCCGACGCGCCGCTGCAACTGCAGGTGTGCTCGCTCGACTATTCGAGCTTTGTCGGGCGCATCGGCGTCGGCCGCGTTGCGGCCGGCCGCATCCGCTCCGGCCAGCCGGTGGTGGTGATGCACGGGCCCGATGCCACGCCGGTGGCGGCCAAGGTCAACCAGGTGCTGGTGTTCAAGGGGCTGGAACGCACCGTGGTCGAAGAGGCCGAGGCAGGCGACATCGTGCTCATCAACGGGGTGGAAGACATCGGCATCGGCGTCACCCTGTGCGATCCGGCCAATCCGGTGGGCATGCCGCTGCTCAAGGTGGACGAGCCGACGCTGACCATGAACTTCATGGTCAACACCTCGCCCTTGGCCGGACGTGAAGGCAAGTTCGTCACCAGCCGCCAGATCCGCGAACGGCTCGAGCGCGAGCTGCAATCGAATGTCGCGTTGAAGGTCGAATTCACCTCGGATTCGGACACCTTCGTGGTGTCCGGGCGCGGCGAGCTGCACCTGACCATTCTGCTGGAGACCATGCGCCGCGAAGGGTATGAGCTGGCCGTGGGCCGGCCGCGCGTAGTCATGAAGGATGTCGCCGGGCCGAACGGCACCGAGCGCCAGGAGCCCTATGAATTGCTGACCGTCGATGTCGAAGACAGCCATCAGGGCGGGGTGATGGAAGAGCTCGGGCGCCGGCGCGGCGACCTGCAGGACATGGCGGCCGACGGCCGCGGGCGCACCCGCCTGGAATACCGCATTCCCGCGCGCGGCCTGATCGGTTTTCAGGGCGAATTCCTCACGCTCACCCGCGGCACCGGGCTGGCGAGCCACATTTTCGACGACTACGGCCCCGTCAAGGGCGACATGGACGAGCGTCGCAACGGCGTCCTGATCAGCCAGGACGACGGCGCGGCGGTGGCCTATGCATTGTGGAAGCTGCAGGACCGTGGCCGCATGTTCGTCTCGCCCGGCGAAGCGCTGTACGAAGGCATGGTCATCGGCATCCACTCGCGCGACAACGACCTGGTGGTCAATCCGATCAAGGGCAAGCAGCTCACCAACGTGCGCTCGTCCGGCACCGATGAAGCTGTGCGCTTAGTGCCGCCGATCGAGTTGACGCTGGAGAAGGCGGTGGAATTCATTGCCGACGACGAATTAGTCGAGATCACGCCCAAGAGCATCCGCCTGCGCAAGCGGCACTTGAAGGAACACGAGCGCCGCAAGGCCGAGCGTCAGGCGGCCTGAATAGGCTGGTACTCGAATGAAAAAGACCCGCGAATCGCGGGTCTTTTTTATGAGGGCTTCTCCTTCCGCGATCGGATCGCGCGCCACGACTGCAGGTCCATCCATCGCCTATGCCGGCCGTGGTGCGAAGTGCCGCGCTTCAAGCGCCCCTTGCCAGGCGGTATCGAGCAGCAAATCACACACCACACGTGTGCCGAGATCACCACCTTCGAGGTCGAGAGCGCCGGCCACGGATGCAGTTTTGGCCATGCGGCGATCGGCGAACACTGCGGTCAGTCGTTCCATGAACGCCTGTTTGTAGACTGTGTCTTCGTTGCCGGCGAGTTGCGCACCCTTGGTTTCCAGAACCACGAGCCGACGTTTGCCGGGGCTATCGAGCACGGCGAAAACGAAATCGGGGTAGACCTTGTCGCGCTTCCAGCCTTGCAGGCCGTACTGGCGTTTGGCCACATTGCGGTGCCACCACGTTAGGGCAGCGCGATCGTCCAGATAGCAGGCAACGCTGGTCTCCAATTCGTTCATGCCGTTGCGGATGAAGGGCTCGAACAGGCTTTTTTCGACCACACGCGCATCGTCACGCACCAGAGGTTCAGGCTTGCCGTCGAGATCGAACGCGAATTCGAGGGGTAATTCATAGTCGGCCGCGTCGGCCCGCAGCGCGAACTCGATGCGGCCTTGGTTCACCAGCATGGAAAACCGCGCCTCCGCGAGCCGGTCGCGCTCGGCTTCGACGTCGCGCCGCAGCGTTTCAATCATCGAGGCGGTCGAAGCGGCGAGCGTCGCTTCGTCGAATCCGGCGCCCAATAGACGGCTGACCGCGCCATCGACCCAAATCCAGACCCAGAACGGATTGGGCGCGAGATCGGTCAGGGCGCGCACGAGACGGGGGCGGTCCAGCGCCACGCGGGTCGGCGCGCCGGGTTCGCGCAGCCTGATCCAGTGTGGGTCGATCGCGCCCGGTGTGCCGGAGATCTGTGACGTGGCTTG
>JAYVST010000334.1:0-2457 GCA_043775255.1 Burkholderiales bacterium | reverse complement strand
ACGCCATGAAGGACGAGATGCGCGCCGAGGCCGACGCCTTCATCCGCAGCGGCGCGCCGGAAGGCGCGACCGGCGAAGCCTGGACAGCCGACATGCGCTACCGCGGCCAGGGCCACGACCTCACGGTGCCGATTCCCGCCGGGCGCACCACGGCAGCCTCGATGGCCGAGTACGTGCGTCTGTTCGAAGTGGAATACGAGCGCGTGTTCGGCATCACCATTCCGGGTATGCAGGTGGAGATCATGAGCTGGGCCCTGCGCATGGCGGCCGCCGCGCCGGAAATGCCGGTGTGCCCGCCGCAGCCGCCGCGCGTGGGCGCTGCGCCCGTCGGTGAGCTCGCCGTGTTCGACCCCGCCACCGGGGCGCGCGCGCCGGTGGCGCTCTACTGGCGCTTCGACATGGCGCCTGGCGCCGCCATCGACGGCCCGGCGATCTTGGCCGAGGACGAGACCTCGACGCTCGTCACCGGCAATTTTTCGGCCAGCATCAACGCGCTGGGCTACATCGTCCTTGAACGCAAAGTGTTCTGAAACAGAATCTGGGCACCAGGAGCCACTGCATCATCGCCAACAGAATCTGGACACCAGGAGTCCCTGCATGAACGCCAACAACGACCGCACCCTCTCCTCTCTCGCGCTGATCCGCATGCAGGTGATGTGGGACCGGCTGATCGCCGTGACAGAGGAGCAATCCCTGACCTTGATCCGCACCGGCTTCTCCACCTCGACGCGCGAGGCCGGCGATGTTTCGGCCGGCATCTTCGACGCCACCGGCAACATGCTGGCGCAGGCCGTCACCGGCACGCCGGGTCATGTGAACGCGATGGCGCGCGCGGTGCGGCATTTCCTGCATGACTTTCCCGCCGAGACCATGGTCGACGGCGACGTGTTCTTCACCAACGACCCGTGGAAAGGTACCGGCCATCTGCACGACTTCACTTTCGTGACGCCCACGTTCCGCCGCGGCAGGATGGTGGCCATGTTCGCCTCCACCAGCCACATGGTGGATGTGGGCGGGCGCGGCATGGGCCCGGATTCGCGCCAGGTGTATGAAGAGGGCATCTACATCCCGCTGATGCATTTCGCGCGCGCCGGCAAGGTCGAGGACGCGGTGGTGCGCATCATCCGCGAGAACGTGCGCGAATCCACCCAGGTGATCGGCGACCTGTTCTCGCTCTCGGCCTGCAACAAGCTGGGCGGCCGGCGCCTGGTAGAGATGATGAACGAGTTCGGCATGGATTCGCTCGACGCCTTAGCCGCGCACATCCTGGAGCGCTCGCGCGAGGCCAGCCTGGAGTCGATCGCGAAGATTCCGCCCGGGGTGTACAAGAACGAGATGATGGTCGACGGCTACGACAAGCCCGTCAAGCTTATGGCAACGATGAAAATCTCGGCCGACGGCGTCGACGTGGACTTCACCGGCACCTCCGGCGTGTCGCCCTTCGGCATCAACGTGCCCTTGTGCTACACCGAGGCCTATTCAAGCTTCGGCATCAAGTGCATCGTGGCGCCTGCGGTGCCCAACAACGAAGGCTCGCTCTCGGTGATTCGCGTCACCGCCCCGCAAGGCTGCATTCTCAACGCCGTGCATCCGGCGCCGGTGGCCACGCGCCACATCACCGGGCAATTGCTGCCCGACCTGATGTTCGGGTGCCTGGGCCAGGCCTTGAAGGGGGCGGTGCCGGCCGAGGGCACCTCGTGCCTGTGGAACCTGTTCGCCATGGGCGGCGATTCGCGCGTCGAGGCCGACGCCCTGGAACTGGCCGGCAGCAAGGTCTTCAACGTGATGAGCTTTCATTCCGGCGGCACCGGCGCGCGCCCCGGCAAGGACGGCTTGTCGGCCACCGCGTTCCCCAGCGGGGTGCGGAACTGCCCGATCGAAGTGACCGAGGCGCTCTCGCCGCTATTGGTCACGAAGAAGGAATACCGGGTGGACTCCGGCGGCGCCGGCGAATTTCGCGGGGGCCTCGGGCAGGACATGGAAGCGATCCACCTCGATGGCTCACCTTTCCTCATCAGTGCCAACTACGACCGCGTGGATTTCCCGCCGCGCGGGCGCGACGGCGGCATGAACGGCGCCAACGGCGTCGTGCGCATGGGCAACGGCAAGCTCCTGCGCGGCAAGGGCCAGCAGACCATCCCCGCCGGCGGCAGCTTCGTGATCCGGATGCCCGGCGGCGGCGGCCTGGGTCACCCACACAAGCGCGACGCCGGCAAAGTAGCCGCCGACGTCCGCGCTGGCTTAGTCTCCCGCGAAGCCGCCGAACGCGACTACGGCGTGGCCCTCACCGCAGACGGCCAGGTCGACCGGGCCGCCACCGAAAAACTGCGCGCCATCGAGACACTGCGCGCCACCCCCCAACCCGCCTGAAACCCCCTCACCCCACCCAACACGAAACCCCCTCACCCCACCCAACACGAAACCCCCTCTCCCCACCCAACACGAAACCCCCTCTCC
>JAYVST010000333.1:0-2874 GCA_043775255.1 Burkholderiales bacterium | reverse complement strand
CTGAACTTGGGCTTGGGGAACACCGGCTTGACCGCCGCGAACTCGTTCGGCCAGACCAGTTCGATGTCGGACTTCGAAGCCTGCAGCAAGGCCGCGCGGCCGCCGGTGTTCTGGCCGTTGACGAATTTGGTCGGGCCGTAGGGCATGCCGTGGTCGGCCCAGGTGGAAGACTCGAGCGCGGCGATGATCTTCTCCTTGTCGGCGGAACGGGCGCGCTCGATCGCGTCGGCCAGACACTTGACCGAGTTGTAGGCGCAATACACCTCGAAGGTGAACAGCTCGCCCTTGGCCTCGACCCGTTTTTTCAGGTCCATCGCCTTCGGGCTCTTCGGGTTGAACCAGTGGTTGAAGTCCATCATGTACTGCGCCACGTCCGGCAATTCCTTGACCAGCTTGTAGTTGAAGCCGCCGCCCAGCACCGAGAACATGGCCGCCAGATCCACCTTCTGCTGGTGCAGGGTGCGTGCGAGCAGCACATACTCGTTCTGGTAGTTGCTGATGATCACCACGTCCGGCTTGAGCGACTTGATGCGCAGCGCCACGTTGGTGAAATCGCGCGTCGGGTTGGCGTGCTTGATCACCTCCTTGACTTCCACACCGATGCCCGGCAGCTTGGCCGACAGCAGCTTGCCGGTGCCGGTGCCGAATTCCGACTCCTCATGTACCAGCACGGCCGACTTGACCGGCGAACCCGCCGCCTTGTTGACGCTTTCCAGCGCCACCACCGCGTCCTCGACGCACTTGTTGTAGCCCGGCGCCAAGCGGAACACGTTCTTCAAGCCACGATTGACGATGTTGTCGGACACCGCCACATCGATCATGAAGGGCGTGTTGTACTTGGCGGCCGCCTGGGTCGCCGGCAGCGCGATCGAGCTGATCATGGTGCCGATGTAGGCGGTGACGCCTTCTTCATGCAGCTTCTCCACCACCGAGACGCCTACGTCCGGCTTGGACTGGGAGTCGCCCAGCACCGCCTCCAGCCTCGTGCCCCCCAGGGCCTTGATGCCGCCGGCCGCATTGACCTCCTCGATCGCCAGCATCGCGCCGATGCGCTGCTGTCCGCCGCTATAGGCAGCGAACCCGGTCATCGGATAGACCAGGCCGATCTTGAGCGCCTTGGCCTGGGCGGAGAGCAGGGTGGGAACACCGAATGCACCGGCAGCGGCGCCGGCCTGAAGGATCCTGCGGCGCGTCGGGGAAAGTGTTTGGCGGGTCATGGCGAAGTTCCTTGAAAAAAATCGTCCGCTGTCAGGGCAGATGACGGCGGTCATTGCGTAGTCGGAAAGTCGGGGCGACGTTTGCAACCGACGGGGCTACCAATGGCCGCGCGCTTGCAAAAACTCGCAGCGGGAATCATAGACGAAATACGGATCGGCGCCACTGCGGGTGACCCCGACGAAGCGCCCGAGCGTGCCGGCCCGGCCGGTCAGATGGCCGGCCGATCCCGGGTGTTCAAGCCACTGCCCACCGCGCCGCAATGGTCAGCGGTCAGTTGTGTTGCAGTGGTCGTGGGTGTTGCGCCGGCACGGGCGTGCCATAATGAAATTTGCACTTTCGCAACGATTTCGCATCGATCCACGCCCCTGCAATGAACCCGTTTGCGGACCCAGCCGAACGCTTCGGCTACTCGGCCATTATCGACCGCGCGCCGCTGCGCTGGCCGGGCGGCGCGCGCGTCGCGCTGTGGGTGGTGCCCAACATCGAGCACTACGAATACCTGCCGCAGGAGGTGCGCGTGCGCGATCCGTGGCCACGCTCCCCGCATCCCGACGTGTTGGGCTACGGTCAGCGCGACTACGGCAACCGCGTCGGGCTGTGGCGCATGATGGACGTGCTGGACCGCCACAAGGTGCGCTGCACCGTTTCGCTTTCCCTCGCGGTGCTGGAGATGTACCCGGAGATCCTGGCGGCGATGGAGGCACGCGCTTGGGAATACATGTCGCACGGCCTCTACAACACACGCTACCACTGGAACTACTCCGTTGCCGAGGAACGTGCGGCGATCGCGGCCTGTCAGGAGATCCACCAGCGCCTGACCGGGCGCAACTTGGCCGGATGGTTTTCACCGGCGGCCTCGTTCACCCTCAACACGCCGGACCTGGTGGCCGAAGCGGGCTTGCGCTACTACTGCGACTTCTATCACGATGACCAGCCGCTGCCGATCAAGGTGAAAAGCGGCAACCTGGTCTCGCTGCCCTATTCGATGGAGGTCAACGACAGCATTTCCTGGCGCCGCGGCGAGGAGGGCGAGGATTTTGCCCGCACGGTATGCGACGAGTTCGACACCCTGTACGCCGAAGGCGGCGCACATGGCCGCGTGATGTGCATCGCCATCCACCCTTTCATCATGGGCCAGCCGCACCGCATCGCCCACCTCGACCGCGCCCTGTCTTATGTGCTCGGCCACAAGGATGTATGGCAGGCAACCGGTGCCGAAATCGCCGATTGGTGCATCAAGGACGGCCACGGCCACCAGGGAGAACCGTTGTGACCACACCCGCGACCAACGCCGCCGAAGACTACATCGGCGCCTATACGAAAGCCCGGCCGGTGCTGCCCGAGCGCGCGGCGCTGCTACTCATCGACATGCAGTACGCGACCGGTTCGCGCGAAGGTGCGCTCGGCCGCAAGCTCGCCCTGCAAGGTTCGCACGTCGGCGACTACCGCTTCGATCGCATCGAGCGCTTTGTCCTGCCCAATTCGCTGCGCCTGCTAGCGGGTTTTCGCGGCGCTGGGCGGCGCGTGGTTTACGTGACCATCGGCGCGCAATTGCCCGACGCCGCCGACGCGCCTGCCCATATGCAAAGCCTGTTTCGCGACCTCAAAAACACCGCCGGCAGCCGCGACCACGAGATCATCGATGCGGTCAAGCCG
>JAYVST010000332.1:0-4975 GCA_043775255.1 Burkholderiales bacterium | reverse complement strand
CTGACCGGGTCGATGATCATCGGCACCTGGCCGCCCATGGCGTCCTGCAGTGCCGGCCCGCTGCCCTTGTAGGGCACATGGACGAAACGCGTCTGGTATTCGGCGTTCATCACCTGCCCGACCAAGTGCATCAGCGTGCCGTTGCCGGGGGAGGCATAGGCGACGTCCGCACCCGGTCTCCTGGCCGCCTCGACCAAACCCACGAAGCTTCTGTGCGGCTGCTTCGCATGCACCGAAATCAGAAATCCTTGCGAAGTCACGTTGATCACCGGCGCGAGATCGCGCAGGGCGTCGTAGGGTAGGCGCGACACCAGGCCGGGATTGGTCGCAATGGGCGCTGACACCATCAGCACGGTGTAGCCGTCGGGCCGCGCGCGCACGCCGGCCTCGGTGCCGATCACGGTGCCGCCGCCGGGTTTGTTTTCCACCACCACGGTCTGACCGATGTTGTCCGCGATCGCACGGCCAAGCAGGCGCGCCATCAGGTCGGCGATGCCGCCGGGTGCAAACGGCACGATGATGCGGATCGACTTCGACGGGTAGGCTTCCTGCGTCGCGCCAGACGGGACCAGCACCGCGAACAGCAGCGCCCCGACGCGGGCGCGGATGAGCGCCGCAGCTATTCTGTCGGTCATGCGCCGCACCCGCTACTCAAGGCGGATGCCGGCCGACTTGATGATCGCGGCCCACTTTGCGATATCGGTACGGATGGCATGGGCGAAATGCTCGGGCGTCCCCGCGACGACATCCACGCCCTGGGCCTTCAACTTGTCCGCCACCTCCGGCGAGCGCAGGATCCTGACGAACTCCGCATTGAGCCTGTTGATGATGGTCTTCGGGGTGCCGGCCGGCGCCAGCAGCCCGTTCCAACCCAGCGCCTCATACCCGGGCAATCCACTTTCGGCTACGGTAGGTACATCGGGCAGGGCCTGCGACCGGGTGGTCGAGGTCACCGCCAGCGCCCGCGTCTTGCCGCTGCGGATAAATGGCAGGGCGGTGATCGGGCTGTCAAAAAACATGCTCGCGTCACCACCGAGAAGCGCCGCGTTCACATCGGGCACACCCTTGTAGCCGATATGCACGATATCGACTCCCGCCATCTGGCGGAACATCATGCCGGCCAGATGCCCCATGCTTCCGCTGCCGACGGCGCCGAAATTCAGTTTTCCCGGTTGCGCCCGGGCCAGGGCGATCAGCTCGGATACCGACTTCGCCGCTACCCCCGCGTTGACCACCAGCACGAGATTGACTGTGTTGACCATCACGATCGGCTCGAAATCCGCGATCGTGTCGTACGGCAACTTGGCGTACAGGCTGGGATTGACCTGATGGCTGGAGTAGACCATCACGATCGTATGGCCGTCCGCGGGCGCGGTGGCTGCCAACTGCGTACCGACGATGCCGCCGGCGCCGGGTCGATTGAGAATCACCACCGGTTGTCCCCAGGTCTCGGCGAGCTTGCCGCCGATCAGCCGTGAAACTATGTCGTTGATCCCGCCGGCCCCCACCGGAACGATCAGCTGTATGGGCTTGGTCGGATAGTTTTGCGCGATCGCCGGGTTCAACAACACTCCGCCCAGCAGGGCCGCGCCCGCGGCAAGCCGTGCCAGGCGCCGAGTCGCCACCAACACATCGTCTAGTGTCATCATGCCTTCTTCCTCAAGGCCCGCCCGCTGTCACGCGCGCTCGATGCGCTTGGTGACGGCATAGCCGCCGTAGTTGCCCCACCCCGGGGAAAATCCCATCCACCATTGGGAATCGCCGCCGATCACTGCGACATGGATCATGTCGGTATTGCGCACCATCGGCAGCTTCACCTCGTCGGGCAGCGCGGGCACATCCGGCGGATTTTCCTCGCCGTGGCCCCAGTAGCGCATGTGGGCCTCTTCGGCCAGAATCCCGGACGCCTTGAGCCACCCGACCTGGTAGCGGGCGTTCTCCCACACCCATTGTTTTACGTCGGCCTTGGAGTAGCCGGCGCGGGCGAGTTCCCGCGCCGGCTTGGCGCCGAAAGAAAGGAGGAACTGCCCCGCGGTATGGAACATGTTCACGCCAGGGGTCGGAATCGAACTCGCGATCAAGCGCAATATCCGGTCGGCATCGCCGAGGACGCGCAACGGTGCCGGCGACTGGCAAGCGAACACCGTGACCGCGCTGTCCTCGGGCGCAAGCCCGCGTTCCACATGCAGCGGCTCCCACGGGCTTTGTTCGGCATTTTCGGCGGCACAGAACAGATACTTGGCGGGCTGGCCTTGCGAGGCCATGTCGGTTTCGCCCGGTATGCCGCCCCCGATGTTCCACAGGATCAGGCGAACCGCGCGCCCTACACAAGCGTTGGCGCGCGAACCGCCTCCGAACGAACCCTCCTTCGCGTTGAACCCAAGCTCCTTGACGATCGGGCCGCTCACGATCACCAGCGGCGCGCACGGGTTGGTGGTCGATTGCACGCCATGCAGGTTGAACTCCGGCTCCAGCATGGCTTCGAGCGCCGCCAGGACCACCGGCCCGTGCTCCGGCGCGCAACCCGCCATCGCACAATTGATGGCGATCTGCTCAATGGTCGCCAGGCCGTCTTTCGGTCCCACCACGCCAACGCAGTCGGTGGGCTTGCGGCCGAGATGGTCGATGATCCGCGCGACCCGCTCGACCGTCGGCGGCGCCACGACCAGGCCGTCGGTCCAGCCGCGCGCCAGCGCCAGTTCGTACCACTCCCAGAAGTCGCCGACTTCCAGTATCGATACATCGCTCTTGCTCATGGCGCCTCCGGCCCGTTGCTAGCGTGCGGTCAGGGCGGCGATCACCCGATCGAGGCTCTTGTGGGCGACCTCGCGCGGGTCCGTGGTGAGATTGCTGGCCGTCGGCGCCGGCTCGATCAACAAGGGCAGGTCCGGCAGCCCGAGCGCACTCGCGTGACGACGCGCGGCCCGCTCGAACGGTGCATGGCAGATCGTGATGGTAGGACAGCCCTTGACTTCCAGATCGAACGCGTCAAGCACGGACGCGTAGGTGCAGGAGCCTCAGGCCGCCTCACCGTTGACCACGACGTCGCAGGCGCCGACCAATTCCTCCATCTGTTGTGCCGACGCCTTCTGCGCCACGTTCGCCTTCTTCACCCAGACGAACTTCGCGACCCCGAATGGTTGCGCCGAAAGAATCAGCTTCAACTCCCGCATCAGCGGATACAAGCTGACGGTCCCGTCGTCTTCGCGAAAGCCCCAGCCATCGAGGAAACCAAGGGTCTTCCCGCGCAGCGTTCCCGGTCGCAGCGCCAAGCCCGCGCCGGGCGCGCGGAAGGTTGTGTTCGGAACCATGATTCTCATGAGAGCATGCCCCTTTCAATGGGTTGGGGTCGGTTCGCCACGAAACGCGTTTTCAATCCTAACAGACCGCTGCGACTCAGGATCCGCCGTGCCGTACGCGCGCCTTGCCCACCACTTTTTGCCTGCGCAGGTCCGCAATCTCTTCGGCGGAAAATCCGGCTTCGGCCAGAATCTCGTCGGCATGCTGGTTGAATTCCGGCGGCACGCGCCGCACTGCGCCGGGTGTGGCGGACAGTTTCACCGGAATCCCGGCCCAGCGATAGCCTTGCAGTTCGACCAGCATGTCGCGGTGCCGCGTATGCGGGTGGGACAGCGCCTCCGGAATGGTCTGCAGCAGCCCTGCCGGCACGCCCGCCTTGAGCAGCGCCATGCACAGGTCGGCGCCGTCGCGCTTTGCAATCGCCGCTTCGATGATCGAGGTCAGCGCTGCGTTGTTGGCCACCCGATCAGCGTTGACGGCGAAGCGCGCATCGCGCGCGAGTGCGGGCTGTCCGAGCACTTCGCACAGGCGCACGAACTGCTGGTCGTTGCCCACCGCGATGTACAACGCGCTGCGATCGGTGCGATACAGGCTGTAGGGCGCGATGTTTGGGTTGTCGTTGCCGGACAGGCCCGGCACCTTTCCGGACAAGAACCAGTTCGGCGCATGCGGATGGGTCAGGCCGATGGCCGAATCGTAGAGCGTGACATCGACATGCTGGCCGGCGCCGGTGCGTTCGCGCGCATACAGGGCGAGCAGCACGCCGATCACCAGATTGGAACCCGCGGTCATATCGACCACCGGCACCCCCAGGCGCAAGGGTCCGCTGTCCTTCGACCCGTTGACCGAAATGAGGCCGGCCCAGGCCTGCACCATGACGTCGTAGCCGGGCGCACCGCCGAGCGGGCCGTCGCCGCCGAATCCGGTGACGCTGGCGTGGATCAGGCGCGGGAAGCGTTTGGCCAGGACCACGTGGCCCAGGCCCCAGCGTTCCATCGTGCCGGGCTTGAAATTTTCCACCAGCACGTCGGCCTGTTCAAGCAGGCGCAGCAGCACGCCTCGGCCCGCATCGGCGGACAGATCGAGCGCCATGCCACGCTTGTTGCGGTTGACGTTGATGAAGATCGACGACGCATCCTTGAGGAAGGGCGGGCCCATCTCGCGCGTTTCGTCGCCGCGCGGCGGCTCGATCTTGATCACATCCGCGCCATGGTCGCCCAACATTTGCGCCGCCAGCGGCCCGCCGAGCACGCGCGACAGATCGAGGACCTTCACGCCGGCTAAGGCGCCGCGCGGACGGCGCACGTCTTGATCAGGTGTGGTCATGGCGTCTCATCCGGATTCTGTCGGTGTTCTACATAGCGGCAACGCGCGCGGCCTGGTCCAGCAGTGCGGCGCGGTGCTCAGGCGCGGCAACGGCGGCAACGGCGCGTGCGCGCCCGGCGCTCCCCAGACTGCGCAGCGCCGCCACTCCGTGTTCGGTGACCACATGGGTGACGTGATGGCCCGGCACCGTCACTGCCTCCAGCGACGGCAGTAGCGTCGAAGCGCCGTCGCGCGTGGTTGAAAACAGCGCGATGATCGCCGCCTCGCTCCTGGCGCCGGCGGCGGAAAAGTCGCCGCTGCCGCCCTTGCCGCTGACGATGCGGCCCTTGTGCGAGGTCGAATTGACGTT
>JAYVST010000331.1:0-1846 GCA_043775255.1 Burkholderiales bacterium | reverse complement strand
TCGCCCACAACGCAGGCCTCGATCAAGCGAAGGCCTGCATCTTGTTCGCGAAATCGCGCCCGGAAGTCGGGCGTGGCAGCGGCCTGCCATCGCGCCGATACAGGGCGATGGCAGCCTCGACAATGTCGCATAGCTCGTCGAAGACGACGCGTTCGTCGGTGCCGTGGCATCCGCCGTACATCAAACCCGGCGAGCTACCGACATAGCATTGATCGTCATCGGACCATTCGACGATTTTGACGTACAGCGCGCTTTCTTTCACGCTTGCGACTCCTCGATTGCGAGTTTTACCGCCTGAACCTGGTATTTCTTGGCGTCGTCGCCGAGCGCACCGGAGAGGGTAATCGGCCGCGTCACCGCCGGATGTTCGAAGTTGCGATGACTGGCCTTGCCGCTGCGGTCCACACAGCCCGCGCGCTTCAAGGTCCTGATGTCGAACATGCCCTGTTGGAACTGGCCTTGCCGCCGCGGTCCACAAAGCCCGCGCGCTTCAAGTCCTCGACAAGTTCTCTGACTTTTGGCGGCATCCGATCATTCCACGCCATGCAATACCGAGCACTTTAGCAAAATTGCGGCGTGGCTCCAGATGAGATCGGTCTTGCCGAAGCCTGTCGCACGAGATTGGCTGGTTGCTAGGGAAAACCCGGTAGCTTGCCGAGAGTCTGCAGAAAACTTGCCGAAAACTGCCGAAAATCTGGTGCGGAGATTGCTCCATTTTCTGTACACTTCTTTTCTCGTTTCGTCACTGCATCGGAGATTCGCATGTCCCTGTTCCGTTGGCCAATCAAACCCGTCATTGTCGCTTTCGCTCTGGTCGCCGCCGCCGTGTCGGGCGGCGCGCTGGCCCAGCAAGGCGTCCTCAAGGTGATCCCGCACTCCAATCTGTCGATCCTCGACCCGATCTGGACCACGCAGTACATGGCGCGCAACCATGGCTATATGATCTACGACACCCTGTTCGGCACCGATGAGAAGGGCCAGATCAAGCCGCAGATGGTCGAGTCCTGGGAGGTGAGCCCGGACAACCGCCTGTGGACCTTCAAGCTGCGCCGGGGTCTCGAATTCCATGACGGCCGGCCGGTCACCGGCGAAGACGTGATCGCGTCGCTTACCCGCTGGGGCAAGCGCGACGCGATGGGGCAGAAGCTCTTCACCTTTATCGCGCGCATGGATTCGCCGGCGCAAGATACTTTCCGCATTTTTCTGGGTGAGGCGTGCGGCATCATGCTCGACGCGCTGGGCAAGCCCTCTTCGAACGTCCCGTTCATCATGCCCAAGCGGGTGGCCGATACCCCGGCCGACAAGCAGATCGAGGACTACGTCGGCTCCGGCCCGTATGTCTTCAAGCGCGACGAGTTCAAGCCCGGCGACAAGGCTGTCTACACCAAATTCGCCAAGTACATCCCGCGCAAGGAGGCGCCTTCGGGCTCCACCGGCGGCAAGCATGTCTATATCGAGCGGGTCGAATGGAACCTGGCCTTGCGCGACGCGCAAGCGCAGGTCAACGCGCTGTCCAAGGGTGAGGTCGATATCATCGAGCAGCCGGCCTTCGAGTCGTATGCCGCGTTGACCAAGGATGCCAACGTCCAGATCATCAATTCGAACAACCTTGGCTTCCAGTACATGGTGCGCTTCAACCACCTGCACCCGCCGTTCAACAACGCCAAGGTGCGCCAGGCCGCTATCGCCGCGTTCAACCAGGAAGCCTTCCTGAAGGCGCAGGTGGGCATCAAGGAGTACTACAAGTCCTGCCCCTCGATGTTCGTCTGCGGCACGCCCTACGGCTCGACCAAGGGCTCCGACCTGATGGGCAAGAGCAACATGAAAAAGGCGCAGGACCTGTTGA
>JAYVST010000330.1:0-1961 GCA_043775255.1 Burkholderiales bacterium | reverse complement strand
TATTGGCGCCCATCTTCCATTCGTTGATGACGTTCTTGTAGCCTTGGGTCGCGCCGTTCGGCGCGACGAAGGTCGGACCCGTGCCGGGCGCAATCAGCTGGCTGTTGTAGGTATAGAGCGTGCGAAAGCCGGCGCTGCCGGCGTTGTTGTAGTCGGGATGAAAAGCCAGGCCAAGAAAGCCGCGCTCGTCGTTGGCGTTGGTCGTGACCAGCGGCGGGGCAACCAGACTCCCGATGTCCATTGCCGGTGCGCCCAGCAGGTCGCCGTTCTGGATCACGCGCAACAGGCCGTTCTGCTCGACCACGAACAGGTTGCTCAGGTCGCCCGGCGCGCTGATGGCGTAGTCGGGCGCCGACAGGCCGGTGGCGATCGGATTGAGACGGATGGCGAGGTCGCCGAAGGTGATCGAAGGCAGCAAGGTGCCGGCGAACGCGCCGGGCGCGGCGGCGATGCAGCCGGCGACCAGCGCGGCGGCGCTACGGGCGAATCTCGACATGATGCGATCTCCTCGGCGAAAAATGTGCAGGGCGGCCGGAACCACCGGGCAGGTCAGGTGAACGCTGCTTGACGGCGTGGTCGGATGAAAGCAGCGAGCATTGCCACGCCGAACATCATGGCGAGCCATTGGCTGGGTTCGGGAACTGCCGCGATGTTGTCGACGCCGAGGGATGCCGCGATGTCACCCCCGCTTCCCTGCCCGCCGCCGAGCGGGCTGTGCTGCAGGACCAGGCCGGTCACGTTCGTCAGTGCCGTGGCGGCGCTGAGCGCGCCCGGCAAAATGGAGAAAAGCACCGATGTCCAAGCGCTGCCGGCATGCAGGACCACAGCGTTGGCGGAATACACGTTCGGACCGTTGAAAAGCAGTCGCATGCTCAAATCGGTGGCGCCGAAGTTGTTCATCTGCATGCTGATGCCGGTGACGCCGGCGGCGACGTAGTCGCCATTCCACTGCGCGCCGCCGAACGCAACCAGCTTGCCGCCCGGGCCGTGGACGCCGGTGGCAGTGAAACTCAGGAAGCTGTCCGCCACACCCGCCGGCCCGCCGGTGGCGACATTGACGGGGCCGTTGCCGTTGTTCAAGCCGCTCGACCAGCCGTTGGCGGTGCCGTCCTGAAAGGTGTCGATGGTTCCGACCGACACGGCATTGGCCGCACCACAACAATACATTCCGGCAAGCAGAGACAGGGTACTTGCAACAAGTTTCATTCTGCCCTCCGTACATGGTTCAGAAAACGTTGCCGCTGGGCGCGCGACCTCCGACACTTCAGGACGGTCCGATTCGGCGATGGCGCTCGTTCGCAAAGGCGCTGCCGCAGCAGGTCCACGGACACGCCGGCCGCTTCGCCTGCCAATGCGCCGATAGTGGATAACAGGAATCGACCCTCAAGTATTCCTTTGCCGAGCAATAAGTCCGACATGACTGCGCATGTCGATCTTCGCCATGATGCAGAAGCCACGCTCAATGCAGGCGGAATAATTCGTGTTCTTGGCTGTGCCGAGGCCCTGCAAGGCAGCGCTGCCGCCCGTGTTGAGATAAGCGGGAGCAGTCGCTTCAGGCCGGTCCGCGCCAAAGCAGCCATAGTCCCTGGCAGGTGTAGATCACCGCGATGGCCAGGATCAGGCGCTGGGTCCAGGCGCGGAATTGCACGTCGCTCATTTTCTCCAGCAGGCGCTTCGAGAGGGTGGTGCCGAACACCGCCAAGAGGACCGCCGCCACCAGCGCCAGCGGCGGAATGCCGTCGCCACCCAGGGTGACGAAGCGGCCGAAGTAGGCGATTTTCAGGATATGGCCGAAGGTCTGGATCGCGCCCTTGGTCGCCACCAGCGACTTGCGGTCCATCGGCGAGCCGGTGAAAAAACTGTCCAGCACCGGCCCGGACACGCCTGTGAGCAACTGCAGGGTGGTGCAGACCACGCCACACACCAGCCCGTCGCCCAGTCGCTCGGCATTCGGCTTGATG
>JAYVST010000329.1:0-6720 GCA_043775255.1 Burkholderiales bacterium | reverse complement strand
GCAGTCCCATAGCCCGGCTATGGGACAAGAAGGCGGTGAAAAATGGACCGCTGCGGCCGATTTGTAGCCGACGCTCCCCAAGTCCGACAGGCTGCTAGCAGCCTGCTGCGCCTGTCAGGGTGCGCGCGCCTCTTCGGGTACACGAAACGTCGGGTACCGCTCGACAAAGCGCCTGAGACTGGCGTCGGCATCAGCGTGGCGGCCGGCGCGGCGCAGTTCGACGATGCGCCTGATCCAGTCGACCGGCGTCAATGCGATTTCCTCGGCGACGGTTTTCTGCAAGGCGCTGTCCTGACGCTCCGCCGACCTTGCCCGAGCGTCGACGCCGCTGGCACTCGCGCCTGCGCCGGATTCGCTGCGTTGCGCGTCAGCGGCGGGCGCGCTGCGCCCGAAGACATTGCCGGCATCGCGCGATTCACGTTCCGCAACCTGCCCTTGCGGCACCGAGGCAGCCGGTTTTGCCGGCACCGGATATGGGCGTGACGCGGCGGCAGGTGGCGCCGCCGGTGCGGCCGCCGCTGCCGGTGGCGCGGGTGGTATTGCCTGAACAATGGCCGGCGGCGCTTCGTAGCCCGGAGCCGGTGCCGGCTTGGCTGCCGGCATCGGTGGTGGTACCGACATCGGCGCTTGCGATGCGGGCGGCTCCAACGACGCTGGGGGCGTGATCGCGCCGCCTAGCGGCCTGGGCGGTGCGTCCGGCACTGCGGCAGCTTTAGCCGCTTGCGCCGCAATGGAAGCGTTGGCCGACACATCGGCCTTCGCTGCGGATTCGCCAAGCCCCCGCGAGGAAGCCGAAACATCGGCATCCGCCATGCGGTCGGCCGGTGGTCTGGGCGCCTCACGTTTCATCAAGGGCGGTGCATTCTGCGCCGGCATGGCCTGACGCAAGGGATCAAACGCGGCAGGGTCTGCGGTCTGTTTTTTCTCCTTCGCGAATTCCGGAGCGGGCGCGACCGCAGGTGCTCCTGCGGATGCGGGCGCTGGTGCGGGCGCCGGAGCGGAGGCCGGAGCCGGAGCCGGCAGCACTTCCTGTGCGCTCGGGCGCAAATCCGGCCGCTCGACCGCAACCCGCAGCACCAAGCCCAGACCCAGGACGACGCTGGCCGCCAGCGCCAATGGAGCGCCCCAGCGCCGCCGCGACGACACCCGCGGAGCCGCGACGACGGCGGCTGCCGCCGCCGCACGCAGGGCGTCACCCAGCGCTACCGGCGGCGCCTCGACGGAGGCTTCGCGATAGCGCCGCGACAATTCCGGATCGCGCGTGTCGCTCATGAATAGTCCCTCATGCCTTCGCGCAGGCGCGCCATCGCATAACGCAGGCGGCTCTTGACGGTCTCGATGCCGGCACCGGTGGCCTGGGCGATGTCGGCCAGACTCAAGCCGCCTTCTTCCTGCAGTAGAAAAGCCTCGCGCTGCGCCGCCGGCAAAGCCTCGACCAGATCCAGCATGCGGCGCGCCGCCTCGCGGCCGGCCGCGGCGGCCTCCGGGCCAGGAGCGGCATCGGCAATTTGCGGACCAGACGGTTCGCTCTCATCTTCCAGGGCCACCAGTTCAACCACGCTTGAGTGGCGGTAGTGGTCGATCAGGCGGTTGTGCGCCATGCGGTAGAGCCAAGTGGCGAAGCGGGCCTGGACCTCGTAGGTGGCACGCGCACGGATGACGTTCATCCAGAGGTCCTGCAACAGCTCCTGCGCCAGCCCTTCGTTGCGCAGGCTGCGCAGAAAATAGCGGTAGCTGCCGCCGCGATGCCGATCGTACAGGACATCGAATGCCCGTCCGTCGCCGACCGCATACGCCAGCATCAAGCTTTCGTCGGACTCCCGCTCGGGCGCTCCCGCACTCAGCATGGCGCTCCCACGGAACAGGCGCGCGGAGGCCCACCGCTGCGTGCGGTACGTTGATGCCGGGTCGATGACGGCCTGCATTTCCATACAAACGCATGGCGCAAGCAAATGGGGTTGCCGGCCGGCGACACTGCCGGGTCCGCAAGGCGGGAGCGCGGATCAGTTGCCACGCAACTGGGCGACCTCGCGCGCTCGAAACAAGTCGGTTTCGCCAGTAAGCGCAAGATAGCGTGAAAGCGGCAGGCCGAAACGGCGCAGCACCTCGTCGGCCCCCAGTTCGCCGAACAGCCGATGCAGCAGATCGAGCGCAAGCCCGACGTGCGCCAGGTTCGGCACATTGATCGCGAGCTTGGCCAGAGCATTCATGCGTGAATGGGCGTCCCCGTTGCCGATGTCGAAATCGGCCTCTGGAAAGATCGCCGCGAACTCCCGGTTCGAATCGATCGCGGCGAAACGACGTAGCACATGGGTGTACTCCCACATGATGCGATTGAGCGTCTCCGGACGGGCGTTGTTGGCATTGGCGCCGCCGGCGCGCATGCGAAAGCAGGTCAGCGGTTCCTCTATGACATGGATTTCCCGCACGAGACACACCCGGATCCACAGGTCGAAGTCATGGATTTGCGCGAAGCGCGGATCGTAGTTTCCGATCCGCTCATGTAAAGCCCGACGGATCATCACGCTCGGATGGCAGAGGCAGTTACCTTCGAGGAAAAAGCGCCGCAGCCAGGCATGCCTGTCACGGTTGCCCTGCCGGAACAAATTGTCACCGCCGTCGATCGGAGTGCCGTGTTCGTCGACCAGCCTTGCCTGGGTGAAAACGGCGCCAACGTCCGGTCGCGCGTCGAGGATCGCGGCCTGGGCGGCGAGCTTGCCAGGCTCGAAGTAGTCGTCCGAGTTGAGCACGGCGATGAACTCGCCGCGCGCCTCGGCGATACAGGCGTTGTAGGTCGCGGAAACCCCCTGATTGAGAGGTGCGGCGCTGGCCCGGATGCGCGGGTCGGAAAACGCGCGAAGGGTTGCATAGGTGGAGTCGGTGGACGCATCATCACGTACCACCAGCTCGAGATCGCCCAGCGTCTGCGCCAGGACGCTACCCACCGCCCGGCCCACATAGGACGCATGGTTATAGGACGCCATCACGACGCTCACCCGCGGCGATCGCGCCGAGGAGCTCATGGCGGCTGCTCGCGCCCCCCCGACAAGCCGGCGGCTGGTTCCTCGAATGTCGGATTCCCGGCTCCATCTACAGCCGGCCGGGCCAACGGCGAGGTGTCGGCCGTAGGCGGTTGCACTGCTGGCTGTTCCATTGCTGCGGCAACCACCGCTGCCTGGGCATCCGCTGGCGCACCGGCCACTGGCGCACCGGCCACTGGCGTATCGGCCGCATCTACCCGGCCCGGCTCCAGTGTCGCCAATGCCGCGGCCGTCGCCGCATCAGCCGCAGCGGAGCGCCGCCGTCGCAGTGACGCCACCTGCTGTTCGATGGCGCCGAACATCGAGACGCCATGGGTATCGAAGGCGTCGATGCGCACGCGGTCGTCGAACTTCATGTAGGCGGTGCGCGGCTTGCCGCTGCCGCCTTCTTGCAGGCTTTCTTGCGCGCGCAATTCGGCGATGCAACCGACATTGCCTTCGGAAGACACCGTACCCGAGCCGATGATGGCGCCGGCGCGCAGGTTGCGGGTTTTGGCCGCATGCACGATCAGGTCAACGAAGGAAAAGCGCGCGCCGACACCGGCATTGGCGCTCATGAAACGCGCCCCGTTCCAGTCCACCGACACACCCAGGCGCGCCAGGCCGTCGCGCCAGGCGTCGCCCAGCTCGTCCGGGGTGACCGCGAGCGGGGCGAAAGCGGTGGCGGGCTTGCTGTGGAAAAACCCGAATCCCTTGGCGATTTCGGCCGCGCTCAGCTCGCGCAGCGACCAGTCGTTGATCAGCACCAGCAGGCGCACATGCTCCAGCGCGTCCTCTTTCTTGACCTGCATCGGCGTGTCGCCCAGCACCACGCCCAGCTCGGGTTCGAAATCGATGCCCCAGTGTTCCTCGGCAAACACCGGCGCGTCGCAGGGGCCGAGAAAATCGTCGGAACCGCCCTGATACATGCGCGGCTCGCGCCACAGGTTGTCCGGCAGCTTGCCGCGCATGCTGCGCATCATCAGTTCGACATGCTGCTCGTAGACCGAGCCGTCAACCCATTGATATGCACGGGGCAGGGGCGCCATGCAGTTGGCCGGAACGAATTCGAACGGCCGCCTGGCGCGCCCGCTGTTCAAGGCCAGGGCCAGGTCTTCGAGCTGCGGGGCGATGAAGTTCCAGTCGTCTAACGCACGTTGCAAGGTGGGCGCGATGCCGTCGGCCAGATGGGCGGTTTTCCGGTCGCGCGAGACGACGGCCAGCATGCCGTCGCGCGAACCGTCTTTGAGGGTGGCAAGTTTCATTGGGGGGAGCGTCGGGCCACGCCGGTCGGGCGCGGGGAACTAAGTCGAAGCGCGGATTGTCGCGCAAATGCGGGCATGCGCGCGCGGCGCAGGTTCAGGCCAGCAGTGCGCCCAGCGCGCGCTCGACGTCGCACAGGGCATGGTCGTCGATGCCGTGTTCGCGCAAGCCCGTGAGTGTGCGATTCAGGTATTCGGCGCAGGCCCCGTGCAGGCCGGACGCACCGGCGATGCAGCGAGCCGCTTCCGGCGTGGCCAGCCGACCAGCGTAGTTGGCCGTGTGCTGGTTGATGACAAAGGCGATCGCCGGCACCGCGCCCAAGGGCGTGCGCACCTTGACCCAGGTGGGCAGATAGGAGCCGGTGACCATTTCGCGCCGCCACAACAGGCGCAACTCCTCGCGAGCATGGGCTGCGGCGATGCGGTAAGCGAGCCCGCCACAGGAACCGCCGCAGTCTAAGCCCAGCACCAAACCGGGCTTCTCGGGTGTACCGCGGCCGATACGCGACCACAGACAAAAAGAGCGGTGTAACCCGTAAACCCGCGCCAGACGCCTCTCGGCGAAGGGGAACAGCGGGTTCCAGATCAGCGAGCCGTAGGCGAACACCCAAACGTCCCCCGCCGGGAGGTGGGCAAGCGTGCAGTTGAGCGAGCGCTCGAGTTGCGCGTCGGTCCAGGTTTGCACGCTGCTGTTGGCCTTGATGAAGGCCGCTCGCAAGCCCCCCGACATCAGGTCATCACGACACAAGGGGCGGCCGAAATGGGGGTGCTGCTGGTGCGGCGCGGCGGCGTTCATGAATTCAACAACGCAAACATCATGCCCGTTGTTGACAGGCGAACACGCGTTTTGACGGCTCTTTCGCTACTGCCATCCACCGGCCCGACCGTTCGCTAGCGCGTCTTGCGGCCGGGATCATCCTGGTCTCCCTTGGCTCTGGCGAATGCGGCAGCCAGCGGGCTGGCGAGGGCCACGGCCGGCGCGGGACGCTGAAGGTTCTTCTGCGGTTCACGCTCGCGCGGCCCGCTGTCGCGTCGCCCCTGGGAGGGGGCGCCGCCTGCCGCCGGCTTGTCGGTCAGGCGCATGGTGAGCGCGACGCGCTGACGCTGGATGTCGATTTCCAGCACCTTGACCTTGACCACCTGGCCCGCCTTGACGACCTCGCGCGGGTCCTTGACGAATTTGTCCGACAGCATGGAGATGTGCACCAGACCATCCTGATGGACCCCGATATCGACGAAAGCGCCGAAGTTGGCCACGTTTGTGACCACGCCTTCGAGCAGCATGCCGGGCTTCAGGTCGGCAACGGTATTGATGCCGTCCTGGAAGCGCGCGGTCTTGAACTCCGGGCGCGGATCGCGGCCGGGCTTTTCCAGTTCCCTCAAGACGTCGGCCACGGTGGGCACACCGAAACGCTGGTCGGCGTAGTTGGCCGGCGTGACACGGCGCAGCTGGCCGGCGTTGCCGATCAGCGACTGGATGTCGCAATCGAGATCGGCCAGGATGCGCTGAACTAAGCCGTAGGCTTCCGGGTGCACGCCGGAGGCGTCGAGCGGATTGATGCCGTCGTTGATGCGCAGAAAGCCTGCGGCCTGCTCGAAAGCCTTGTCGCCCAGGCGCGGCACCTCGCGCAACTGGTCGCGGCTGGCGAAACGGCCGTGGCTGTCACGGTAGGACACGATGTTGGCCGCGAGGCTCGCGCCCAGACCCGACACTTTCGACAGCAGCGGCGCCGAGGCGGTGTTGAGATCCACACCGACGCCGTTGACGCAGTCCTCCACCACGCCGTCGAGCGCGCGCGCCAGGCGCGAGTCGTTGACGTCGTGCTGGTACTGGCCGACGCCGATCGCCTTGGGGTCAATCTTCACCAGTTCGGCCAGCGGGTCCTGCAGGCGCCGCGCGATGGAGACCGCACCGCGCAGGCTGACATCGAGCTCGGGGAATTCACGCGCGGCGAATTCGGAGGCTGAATACACCGACGCGCCGGCTTCCGACACCATCACCTTGGCGAGCTTGCGGTCCGCAGCCGCCACGAGCAACTCCTCTGCCAGGCGGTCGGTTTCACGCGAGGCCGTGCCGTTGCCGATGGCGATGAGTTCCACCTTATGCGCCACCACCAGTCTGGCCAGCGTGGCGAGCGAACCCTGCCAGTCGCGCCGCGGTTCGTGCGGATAAATCGTCTCGGTGGCGACCATCTTGCCGGTGGCATCGACCACCGCCACCTTGACGCCGGTCCGCAAGCCCGGATCGAGCCCCATCGTCGCGTGCGGCCCGGCCGGTGCGGCCAGCAGCAACGCCTTCAGGTTGCGCGCAAATACATTGATCGCTTCGACTTCGGCACGTTCGCGCAGGCCGGTCATCAGCTCGGTGTCAAGATGCATGAAGACTTTGACGCGCCAGGCCCAGCGTACCGTGTCGGCCAGCCACTTGTCGGCCGGCC
>JAYVST010000328.1:0-2052 GCA_043775255.1 Burkholderiales bacterium | reverse complement strand
GTCCGGCGTGCGGCCCAACGCGTGTGCACACGCCAGGCCGGATATGCCGCTGCCAATGATGGCGATTTTCATCCCTGCGCCGTCCGGGAAGTGGTCATGAAGGAGTTACGAGGCTGGTGGGGGCGCAGATTCGGATGTTGCTGGCCATTGACGGTTGGCGCCGCCGGGCGGCCATTTCGATCAATGGATTCTTGTTGGAAGGTCGGGTTTGACATGTTCGGACGACTTTGCCTGCATGACCCGGATCGTATCGACCGGGGTATGGCTATCCGTGTCGAATCGACGACAGCGGCGGCGGCAGCGCGTTGCGCAATTTGCGCATTGGCCCTACAGGCACTCTGACCGGCGCCGGTCTGGCGCGAGGCAATCTTGAAGTCAGTATCCCGTCGTGGCAAATCATCATTGACAGGCAATGAATTACAACCAGGCAGGCGTGAACGCCTGATGCAGCAGTTCATGCGCATGTGTTCGAGATTTGGCACAAAGGGTTCAGAAATACAGGTCAGGTTGTGCAAACAAGTAAATTTGTCCATGTCAATTTTTCGAAGTTGGCGTAAGATATGGAGAACTTAGATCATTGTCAACCGATATGTCTTGGACAACTTGATGGAACAAAAAGCTGATCTTGCAGTCCCGACACCCGCCGCCGGTCATGTTGCGCGGGAAGAGCAACTGTCGGGTATTGGCGCGGTCGAGCGTGACACCGGACTGTCAAAGGACACGCTACGGGTTTGGGAACGTCGTTATGGGTTTCCCAAACCCGAGCGCGACGAGTTTGACGAGCGGGTTTACCCGCGCGAGCAGGTCGAAAAGCTGCGCGTGGTCAAGCGCCTGATGGACAACGGGCATCGCCCGGGCAAGATCATCCAGTGCTCGATGGGCGAACTCAAGGCGCTGTCGGATGAAAGCGAAACCGGACTGCGGCGCGCAGCCATTCCGGCGGCACTCGAGCGTTTTGTCGAGATGGTGCGCACACACAAAGTGGAAGAACTTCGGCGCGCCCTCGGGCAGGCAATGGCGCGCTCCGGCCTGGGCGGTTTTGTCACGGGTGTGGCCGCGCCGCTCAATGTGGTTGTGGGCGAACTCTGGACGCAGGGCGAGCTGGAGATTTTCGAAGAACACCTCTATACCGAATCCATGCAGGTGGTATTGCGCAACGCCATCGGCAACGTGCCCCAGGGGACAACGCCGCCGCGCATACTTCTGTCGACATTCCCCAATGAACAACATGGCTTGGGCTTGCTCATGGCAGAGGCCATGCTGGCGCTGGAAGGCGTGCAATGCGTTTCGTTGGGGGTAGAGACGCCCCTATCGGACATTGTCCGCGCTGCCGGCACGCAGGGTGCGGATATCGTGGCACTGTCGTTCAGCCTGGCCTACCCGGTGACACAAGCGACCGACGGGTTGGCGGAACTACGCCGCTGTCTGCCGGAGCGGATCGACATCTGGGCGGGCGGCGGTTCCGGCGTTTTCGGCCGTCGCTTGCCTGACGGCGTGCAACACATAAATGACCTGTCCATGGTAGGCGAGGCGGTAGGTCGCTGGCGCGCCCGACGCGTTTGATCTGAAACGGACAAAAGCAGTACTCTCGTTCCGCAATGGAATCTGCGGCTACAAATTCACGGTTGCCGCTAAGGCGTGCGTAAAGTGCGGCCGGCCGAAGGCGTGGCGTCGAGTGCGGACGCGCAGCTGGAGCAACGTCAACGCCGGTTCCGCACGTTGCCGACGCGCCGGCCCTGCGGCCTTTACACAAGGGCTCTGAAATCGTGCGTCATCTCGTCCTGATCCTTGGCGACCAACTTGACCCGCAGGCAACGGCACTGGCGAAGTTGGATCCCGCCGTGGATCGGGTTCTCATGGTGGAATCGGCCTGCGAAGCAGCCGTTGTCTGGAGCCACAAGGCACGCATCGCGCTTTTTCTCGCGGCCATGCGCCACTACCGTGATGACTTGGTCAAGCGCGGCATCGCGGTCGACTACAGCGACCTCGCCGCGACCGGCGCGCGTTCGATCTGCGAAGTAGTCGACGATCGTATACGCCGTTGCCGGCCCG
>JAYVST010000327.1:0-4071 GCA_043775255.1 Burkholderiales bacterium | reverse complement strand
CCAGTTCAACCTGGGCCTGGACCCCGATACCGCCAAGGATTTCCACGACGAGACTCTGCCCAAGGACAGCATGAAGGTGGCGCGCTTCTGCTCGATGTGCGGGCCGCACTTCTGCTCGATGAAGATCACCCAGGACGTGCGCGAGTACACCGAGAAGATCGGCGCCGACGAGGCGAGCGCGTTGAAGAAGGGGATGGAGGAGAAGGCGGTCGAGTTCGTCAAGAAAGAGGTGGCGATCTACCATCGCGCGTAGGCGCGGCACTCGCGCGGACGCGCGCCCGGTTTAACCGATGGGCGGCAGTTTCGCCACGGCGTCGAGAAGCCGCGTAGCGGCTGCGATGAATTTCTCGCTCATTGCGTGTCGCAGTGCTTGGCCAGATCCGGTCCGGAGCAAGAGCCTTCGAGCGTGCCGGGACGAAAGTTCTCGATCAGCACATCAGCCTCTTTGACGAGCTGACGCAGCATCTCCTGCCCCTCGGGCTGGCGCAGATCGAGCGTCACCGATTGCTGGTTGCGCGACTGCACCTGCCACCACACCGAGGCGCCGTTCTTGAGCAGACGCGATTTGCGCAAGGGATCGCCCTCGCCCGGCGGCTCGATCTCGATCACCTCGGCACCAAAGTCGCCGAGCATCTTGCCGCAGCATGGGCCGGCGATAAGTTGCCCGAGTTCGAGTACCTTGATGCCGGCCAATACTTGGGGAGACGGCAGGTTCATTCCGCTTGCACCAAGCTGTGTGCTCGCATTTATGCGCGCTTCGGCGCCGCCGCCAGCGCTGCCTTCACCTTCTCCGGCGTGAACGGCACCGAGCGCATGCGCACGCCGGTTGCATCGAACACCGCATTGGCGATCGCTGGCGGAATCACCACCGCAGTCGGCTCACCCACACCCCAAGCCACCTCGCCGGGCCGGTCGATCAAGTCGATTTCAACCTTGGGCATATCGGTGAAGCGCGCAATCGGGTAGGTACCCCAATCGACGCTGGTGACACGATCGTTCTTCCACTCGACCTGTTCCATCAGCGTACGGCTGACGGTTTGCAGCACGCCGCCCTCGACCTGGTTGGCAACGCCATCCGGGTTGATCATCTGGCCGCAGTCATGGCCGATGCAAATGCGCGTGACGCGAATCGCGCCGCTCGCGCGATCCACCTCGACCTCGGCCACCGCCGCGACGTAGGTGATCGCGTTGTTGTAGCGCGTGTAGGCGATGCCGCGGCCCTTCACAATGTTGCTGCTGCCGCCATCGGGGTTCGGCCCGCTGCGTGTTTGCCAGTTGGCGCGCTTCATCGCCGCGCGAATCACCGCTTCGGCGCGCGCGTCTTTGAGATGCTTCAAGCGGAACTCGGCCGGGTCCATGCCCGCGGCCTGCGCCACTTCATCGATGAAGCCTTCGTTGGCAAAACTGTTCTCGATGCGTCCGGGACTGCGCAAATGCGAGGAGCGGAAAAACGCTTCGGCGACGTGATGGGTATCGACGCGCACGTTGGGGAACTGATAGCCCAGCGCCGCGTTCTGGAACAAAAAGCCCACCCAGTTGCCAGGCTTGGGCAAACCGGTTTCAGTAGCCGAGAGCAGCGGGAAATCGAGCGGCTTGAACGCGGCAATGTGGTTGAGCGCGATATAAAAATCGGCGCTCCACGCGGTGACGTTGCCGCTCGCATCCAGCCCGGCTTCAAAGTCGATCGCACGAGGCGGGCTTTTCGGCGCGCGCGCGGTCTCGTCGTCACGCATCCACTGCACGCGCACCGGTTTGCCGGTTTGCATCGCGATCAGCGCGGCATCGGCGGTCGCGTCTTCGTGGCCGTTGCGGCCATAGCAGCCCGCGCCTTCGAGGTACACCAGGCGAATATTGGCCGGCACGATACCGGTGATCGCCGCCACTTCGGTCTGCATCGAGTGCGTGGCCTGTGAAGCCGTCCACAGCGTCAGCTTGC
This sequence comes from Burkholderiales bacterium, assembly GCA_043775255.1. Classification (GTDB taxonomy): domain Bacteria; phylum Pseudomonadota; class Gammaproteobacteria; order Burkholderiales; family JAEUOS01; genus JAEUOS01. The sequence continues at coordinate 2,135 of JAYVST010000327.1, read as the reverse complement.
CGTCCTTGAAGTCGGCGACCGCGCAGGAGGGTCCAAGCGACGCGTGGGTTTGCACCGCGAAGTCGTAGCTCGCCTTGATGGTGCGCGCGGAAGACGCCAGCGCGGCCGGCGCGTCACCGGTTTTCTGCGTCGCGTCTTTTTTCGCAATCGGGCGCTTTCTCCAGGTCTCGAACACCGTTGCTTTTTCGGGCAAGGCGACGCCACCGCTCCAGGTGACCTTGAGCGCGCGCGCCGCTTTGATCGCCGCCCATTCAGTCTTCGCCACCACCGCGAGGAAATCGCCCTTGCGCACCGTGGCCACAAAGCCGGTCACTTTGCGCGCAGCGGTATCGTCCACCGCAGCGACTCGTGCGCCAAAAATTTCCGGCCTGATCACGCGCGCATGCTGCATGCCAGGCAGACGCAGGTCATGCACGTACTCCCACTCGCCGCTCACCTTGCCGGGAATATCCACGCGCTTGATCGATTTGCCGACCACCTTGTAGTCAGTGTGCTTTTTGACCGCGATCTTCGGATCGACCTTGATCGAAAAGCCGGGGCCGATGAGATCGGTATAGGCGACGCGGCGCGCGGCGTCGCTCTTGACGCTCACGACGCCGTCAGCAACGGCGAGATCGGCGGCCGGCACATTCAAGCGCTGCGCCGCACGTTCCACCAGCGCGGCGCGTGCGCTCGCAGCGGCGCGGCGCAATTCGGCGCCGCCCTGCGCGATGGTCAGGTTGGCGCCAGTCAGCCATTGGTCGGGCGTGGCGCCGGTGTCGCCCATCACCATTTCGATCTTGTCGAAGGCAACGTCGAGTTCGTCGGCGGCGATCTGCGCCAGCGCAGTACGCGTACCGGTGCCCAAGTCCACCTTGCCGCTGTAGACAGTGACGCGGCCATCAGGGCCGATGGCAAGCCAGGCGTCGAGCGCCTCTTTGTCTACCGTCTTGGCCGGGATCAGCGCCCCTGAATTTGCGTTTGCAGCAACCTTGGCTGCTACTTGGCCCGCGAAGCTGAAGCCCACCACCAGCGCACCGGTGGTTTTGAGAAATTCCCTGCGGTCGGTTTTCATCGTCGTCCCCTTCACGCGGCTTTGGCAGCGCGCACCACGGCAGCCGCAATGCGTTGATGGGTGCCGCAGCGGCACAGGTTGCCCGCCAGCGCTTCGCGCACCTGCGCCTCGCTCGGGTTGCGATTTTTTTTCAGGAATGCCGCCGCCGTCATGATCATGCCGTTGATGCAGTAGCCGCACTGCACCGCCTGCTCGTCAATGAACGCTTGTTGCAACGCATGCGGTTTGGCGGCGCTGCCGAGGCCTTCGAGCGTGGTCACCGCGCGGCCCTTGACGGCCGCTGCCCGCATCGAACACGAGCGCACCGCCTCGCCGTTGATATGTACGGTGCAGGCGCCGCATTGGCCAAGGCCGCAACCGAACTTCGGACCGTTCAGGCCCAGGTGATCCCGCAATGCGTAAAGCAGGGGAATGTCGGCATCGGCGGAAAAACTCTTCGCCCGACCGTTGACCTTCAAGCTGTGCTGCGCCATCGTCGTCCTCCTCCTTGTCAATTGTCCAGTGCCTCCGCGTGTTGCGTGCTGCGCATTCAAGCTGCGGGCGAACTGCGCCCAAACTGCGAGCGAACCGCGCGGGAGGTCCCGCATTGTCGGAATTTCCCGGCGCTCCAGCCATGTTTTTTTGGTTGACGTATCCTTTCGCATTGGTTGAGGATTCTCCCGTCCCGCCCTGCGGTCCCACCATCCCACCGTCCCACCGTCCCGCCCACCGTCCTGTCATGCCCGTCCCATCATGATCAATCCGCGCCGTTTCGACCCGGTCTCCTTGCGTGTTTACGCCGCCGTTTTCGAGGCCGGCAGCCTGACGGCCGGCGCGGCGGCATTCGGCATTTCACTCGCTGCCGCCAGCAAACGCGTGGCCGAACTCGAACACGATGCCGGCACGCTGCTCTTGATGCGCAGCAAGAGCGGTGTGCGCCCCACCGCTGCGGGCGAAACCCTGTGCCGCCACGCGCTGCGCCTGCTCGGCGATCTGGAAGGCCTGGCGGTGGCGATGGGCGACTATCGCGACGGCGTCGAAGCGCATGTGCGGCTGTGGGCCAACACCTCGGCGGTCAACGGCTTTTTGCCGCCCGCGCTCA
>JAYVST010000326.1:0-3783 GCA_043775255.1 Burkholderiales bacterium | reverse complement strand
GCGCCCAAGGCCACGCCGCGCGACCTGGTGCGCCGCATCAACCGTGATATCGTGGCCGCCTGCAACGACGCGCAACTGCTGGCGCGCTTCGACAGTCTGGGCGGCCGACCGATCACATCCACGCCCGAAGAGTTCGCCGCCTTCACGCGCGCCGAGATCGAGCGCTGGGGCAAAATCATCAAGAGTGCCAACATCAAGCTCGACTAGGAGACCCACCATGCAAGGCAACAGCCTCAGAGGCAACAACGGCCCGCGCTACCGCCACCTGGCGGAAGTAGCCGCGCCCTACCGCACCATCACGGTGGAGAAGCTCACGCCCATCATCGGCGCGGAGCTGGGCGGCGTCGATCTGGCGCGCCCGCTTGCGCCGGAGCAGCTCGAAGAAATCCAGCGCGCGCACGCCGAAAACGCGGTCATCTTTTTCCGCGACCAGCACATGTCGAAGGAGCAGCATCTGGCCTTCGGACGCAACTTCGGCAACCTGCATGTGCACCCGGCCGCACCGCACGAGCCCGGCATGCAGGAACTGATGATCATCCACGCCGACCGCAGTTCGCCGCGCGCCAACGGCGAGGGCTGGCACACCGACGTGAGTTGCGAGGCGGAGCCGCCAATGGGGTCCATCCTCTATATTCGCACCTGCCCGCCGCACGGGGGCGACACCCTGTTCGCCAGCATGTACGCGGCCTACGAAGCCCTTTCCGAGCGGATGAAGATTTATCTCGACGGTATGACCGCGCAGCATGAAAGCGAGCATGTCTACCGCGGCACCTATGCCAACTACGGGGTGGCCGACAAGCCGGAATACCCGCATGCCACCCATCCGGTCGTGCGCACCCATCCGGTCACCGGCCGCAAGGCCCTCTACGTCAACCGCGGCTTCACCACGCGGCTCGACGGCGTGCCGTCCGACGAAAGCGACGGCGTCCTCAACTACCTGTTCATGCACATGGAAAACCCGATGTTCCAGTGTCGCTTCCGCTGGCGCGAAAACTCCATCGCGTTCTGGGACAACCGCTGCGTGCAGCACCGCGCCATGTGGGACTACTGGCCGAATACGCGCAGCGGCAACCGCGTGACGGTGGCGGGCGACAAGCCGGTTTGAGACCAGGCAAAGTCGGCGCGCATTTTCTGCGATGCCATTGTGCCGATCGGGTGCCGGCAGGGGGCGGTTGTCAGACCGAAGCAGCGCTCTTCACGGGTCAGCGAAGCAGTCGCGGCATGAATGCCGCGCTTTCCACACCGTGGAATGCGAGATGTTCGGAAAGCGCGATTCCGCGCACACCGGCCGGGCCGTAGCTTTCCATGAAAAGCGCCGCCGAGCGGCCGGTCGAGTGAAAGCCGGGCTGCGCTTCACGTTCCAGAAGCACTACCTGCAGATGCGGCGCCAGGCGGTATGCGAGCGAAGCCCCGGCAATGCCGGCGCCGATGATCGCCACGTCGAATGCGGGTGCGGATGACATGCTTGCGCGCGCGCCTACCAGCCCGAGAAGCGCGGCCAGATGGCCGTGATCTCGCCGCTTTCGCCCTGCACCGCAAGATAGCGGTCATGCTGCGCGCCGGTGGCGCAGGCATGGTTGGGCAGGATGCGCAGGCGCGTTCCCAGCGGCAGCATCGGCGTCGCGGCCGGGTCGCCGGAGCGGTGCGCGATGATGCCGTGCTCCTGATTGGCGCCGCGCATGATGAGGCCATCGATCGTTCGCCCGGCCTCGTCGCACACCAGCCCGTAGCCCTGGTCGAGCGCTTGTTTCTCGGTGCCGCGATCGCGCGACAGCGCCATCCAGCCGGCGTCGCTGATGACCCAGCCTTTTTCCTGCTGGTGCCCGATCACCGTGGTCAGCACCGACAACGCGATGTCCTCGACGCGGCACACGCCGATGCCGGCCATCACCAGATCGAAGAACACGAACACGCCGGCGCGCACTTCGGTGACGCCGTCGAGGCGCTCTGCGTAGGTCGCCGTGGGGCTGGAGCCGACGCTGACGATCGCGCACGGCAGGCCGGCGCTGCGCAGACGATCGGCGGCGCGCACGGTGCGAAAGCGTTCCTGTTCGGCGCTGGCGCGGATCGCATCGACGGAGCGGCAATCGTATGAGGCGCCCGCATGGGTCATCACCCCGGCTAAGCAGCCGGCGTCGTTCAGGATGCGCGCAATCGTTATCAACGCCTCACTCTCATGGCGCACACCGGAACGATGGCCGTCGCAATCGATCTCGATCAACGTCGGTAGCGACGCACCATTGGCCTGTGCGTGCGCCGCCACCGCCAGCGCGGCCGCAGTGTTGTCGAGAATGATCTTCAGGTCGGCGCCGCGCGCGCGCAGGTTGGCCACATGCGCCAGCTTGCCCGGCGTGATGCCGACCGCATAGAGCAGGTCGGTGAAGCCGTGGCCGGCGAAATACTCGGCTTCCTTCAGGGTCGAGACCGTGACCGCACCCGGCGCGCCGTCGAACATGCGGCGCGCCACGTCGATCGACTTGGCCGTCTTCAAATGCGGGCGAAACGCCACGCCAAGCGAAGCAATGCGACGGCGCATGCGCGCGATGTTGGCGTCCATCACGGGCACGTTCAAGACCAGCGCGGGGGTTTCGATGTCGGCTAGGTTCATCTGGGCAGGCGATCCGGGAGAGGGTGTCATTCTGCACCAGGCCGAGGGGCGCCGCTCCACGCAACGTGACACCACGCAACGTGACACCAAGCAACGTGGCGCATAATTTCGCCGCCCGCCCGCACACCTTCTAGGGAGTCCGCAGTGAAGATCACCGAGGTCCGCATCCATGTGTTGAAGAGTCCGCTCGCTGAGCCCTTCGCCTTCTCCCAGGGCTGGGTGCGCCAGCGCTCGGCCACGCTGGTAGAGGTGCTCACCGACGCCGGCATCGTCGGTTGGGGCGAGGCCTTTGCCCAGGGCTTGGAGCCGCCGGAAATCGCGGCGGCCGCCATCGAATACGCGTTGCAGCCGCTCATCATCGGCGCCGATCCGCTTGCCACCGAAGTGCTGTGGCACCGCATGTACCATGCCACGCGCGACTACGGTCGCAAGGGCTCGGTGGTGGCGGCCATCAGCGCGGTGGACATCGCGCTGTGGGACATCGCCGGCAAGGCGCGCGGGGTGCCGATCCACCAGTTGCTGGGCGGCGCCTTTCGCACTCGGGTGGAACCCTATGCCACCGGCTTTTACCGCGTCACCGGCCAGGGCGAGGCGCAGCGCTTGGCCGACGAGGCGATCCGCCACCATGAGGCCGGCTTTCGTTTCATGAAGGTCAAGCTGGGCTACGGGGTGGACGACGACATCGCCTGCATGCAGGCCATCGTCCGCGCCATCGAAGGGCGCGACGTGACGCTCATGATCGACACCAACCATGCCTATGGTCGCGCCGAGGCGCTGCACCTGGGACGCGCGCTGGCCGACTACCGGTTGCGCTGGTACGAAGAGCCGGTGGTGCCGGAAGACCTGCGCGGCTACGCCGAAATGCGCGACAAGCTCGCCATGCCGATCGCCGGTGGCGAGAACGAGCACACCCTGTACGGTTACCGCGAACTGTTCGCCGCCAATGCGGTGGATATCGCGCAGCCCGATCTCGGTTCCTGCGGCGGTATCAGCGCCGCGCGCCACATCGTCGCCTTAGCTCAGGCGCACGGAGTGGCGGTCAACCCGCACGTGTGGGGCTCGGCCGTCGCCCAGGCGGCTTCGCTGCAACTGATCGCCGCCTTGCCGGTGGCGCACCATGCGCTGTTTGCCCAGGAGCCGGTGCTCGAATACGACCGCTCTTCGCATCCCTTCCG
>JAYVST010000325.1:0-3172 GCA_043775255.1 Burkholderiales bacterium | reverse complement strand
CAATTCGGTGGCTAGGTCGCGCGCGTCGCAGGTCACGAACACGTCGGGATAGAACACGGCGTCGGCGGCCTCGACGCGAATCTTCATGTCGCTCGCGTAGGCTCGGCAACCGCTGCCCGCCAGATGCGTCTTGAGAAAAGTCGCGCAGTTCAACGCGACCTCGCCATGTACGCGCCGCGCGCCGACCATCGCAAAAACCTCACCGCGAACGAACTCGTTCTTGTCGGCGCGCGCGTTTTCCCACTCAAGATAGTCCGAGTAGCTCTTGCGCGGCTGGGTCGCGGCGGATGCCATCGATGTGATCGGGATGGCGAAATTGACGACCACGCGGGCATACCGCAAACCCTGACGGCGATGCATAGCGTCGCGCTAACGCCCCGAAGCCCCACCACGCCGCGTCGATTCCGCCCTGCGCCAGACGCGCATGATCCAGCGGTTCTCGAACTCCGGGTTCGCATGCGCGATCGGCACCAGCCCGCAACTCGCCTCGGCCTTCCTGCACCCCCGCCGATTCCAGTCTCGCGGCCGGCCGTCGCGCCACCGGCCCATGCGACCGACGAGCCGGCACATCGCCGCGCAGCCCGCTACGTCCGGGCGCTGCTGCTGGCGCGCATCTACGAGATGTCAGTCGCGATTGCACTGACAACTGTATGGGCATACTGTGCCGTGTCCCGATCACCAGATTCGGACTGCCATGCCTACCGCCGCCGCTTGCGCCTCACCACGCAGGGCCGTCTACCGCCGTCGTCAGCCCGAACGCACGCTGCGCTATCGCACGGTACAGACGCAACACGCACGGCACGTCACTTGTCGGCTGCGATACATTGTCGCCGACAGTTACCGAGTGCGGCTGCGGTTGGTCCGCTCGCGTCGGCGGGCGGGCGCGAGGCCGGATACGGAAGGCGCAGCCCGGCTGCGACAGCCTCGCACCCCGCATGCCGTATGCTCGGGGCATCACGGCGCAATCGCGCAACTGTCGAATTGGTTGAACAGGGCCTGTCAAATGGATTCGTTGCTGTTTTCCGGAGTATTCGCACTGCCCTGGTGGGGCTATTCAATCGTCGCCCTGGCGCTCACGCATGTGACCATCGTCGGGGTGACGGTATTCCTGCATCGCTGCCAGACCCATCGCGGGCTCGACCTGCATCCGGCCTTGAGCCACTTTTTTCGTCTCTGGCTGTGGATGACGACCGGCATGGCGACACGGGAATGGGTCGCGATTCATCGCAAACATCATGCAAAGTGCGAGACGGCGGATGATCCGCACAGCCCGCAGGTCCTCGGCATCAATCGCGTTTTGTGGGGCGGTGTGTTCCTCTACGTCCGGGAGTCCCGCAACCGCGCGGTGATCGAACGCTACGGGGCGGGCACGCCCGACGATTGGCTGGAACGCAATGTCTACTCCCGGTACGTCCTGCTCGGACTGACCCTCATGGGGCTGATCGACGTGATCCTGTTCGGCATCGTGCCCGGCGTGGCGATCCTGCTCGTGCAGATCATCTGGATACCGTTCTGGGCGGCCGGGGTGATCAACGGCGCCGGCCACTTCAGCGGTTATCGGAACTGGCCCACCGCCGATGCGAGCACCAATCTCGTGCCGTGGGGCATCCTGATCGGCGGCGAGGAACTGCACAACAACCACCATGCGTTTCCCACTTCGGCCAGGCTTTCGAGCAAGTGGTACGAGTTCGACATCGGCTGGATGTACATCCGCATCTTCGGGTTGCTTGGTCTCGCCAGCGTCAAGAGGCTCGCGCCGGCGCCGCGCTTCGTCGACGCCGGCGCCGAGCCTGGCCTCGCGACGCTGCAAGCCGTGATCGAAAACCGCTACGACGTGCTTTCACGGTATGCCAGCGCGTTGCGCGCGACCAATGCAAAGGCACTCGCCGGGTTGGAGCAGACCGCGCCCGGCGACCCTCCCATGCGACGCGCTGTCCGGCGCTGGCTGCGCCACAACGAAACCGCAGGCGACGAGCACGAGCAGGCACGATTCGTCGCATGGCTGTCGACGTCACCGATGCTCGCCACGGTGTATTCGATGCGCCGTGACCTCATCGCGTTGTGGCAGGACTCCGCAGCGTCGAAGGAGCAACTGGTGCTGCGATTGCAGGCATGGTGCCGTCGCGCCGAAGACTGCGGCGTGCCAGCGCTGGCCGGGTTTTCACGACGCTTGCGGCAGTACGCCTAGCCGCGCCGCGGATCCGGACAGCGGTGGCTGCTCCGCCTGCAACTCCCTGCAACTCCCTTCGACAGGCCGCAGCCGTACCCAGAGCCCTGGCGGTGCGCACGCTGATGTGCGCAAACGCACAGACGGCGGCCGGCACTGCTCCTAACCTCACTCGTGCACCGGATTGCGCCGCGCCACTGTGGCATGCCTGTGTGAACCATAGCCAGTGCGCGCCAGGCCTGTCGGCCCGGGCCAACGCGCGATCATCTGCATGACCGTCGCTTGTGCGCCAGCTTCACACATTTTCGAACGGGAACAGGACATGTACTGGGATCGCATCGAATGTAACTGGACGGAATTCAAGGGCAAGGTCAAGGGGCATTGGGAAAGGATCACCGACGAGCAACTCGATGCGATCGGCGGCAGGCGCAATCGGCTCATCGAATCGATCCAGGAGATCTACGACATCTCCAGGGACGAAGCGGAAAAGCGCCTGTCGGACTGGCAGAAATTCCAGACACTGGACGGCGGCGCCGGGACCCATTGAATCCGGCCGCATGGCACGCGCGTCGTCATGCGACATCCCGAAGTGACGGAAGTGCCCGTTCGATAGCCCGCATTCTCCCGGCCCGGCAGGCGCGTGGCGCGCAGTGTATTCCGCCCGGCTCGGGACGCAATTTGCGCACAGGGTGCGCCAGCGCACAGACAGCGGCGGGGCCGGCGCATAACCTTCACATATCGATATGCGGTGCAATCGGTCCGGATGATGCGCAGAGGCCCGCACGTGAATGTGTCCAAATCATTCGGGTGTGGCTCTTCCTGAACCGCATTTTGCTCTTATTTGACATGGACTTGGCATAGCCCTCGCGCAGCTATTGCCGAGGTTATGGAGGGGCTACGAAGCCCTGGTCTGCATAGGGTGCCGTTATTAAAGGGTCCGATGGCGAGGACTGGGTCTACAGTCTTTGCCGACTTTTTGCTGGACATTTCCTCTGCACTCGGTTA
>JAYVST010000324.1:0-3026 GCA_043775255.1 Burkholderiales bacterium | reverse complement strand
CGCTACATCGACATCCGCACCGACCGCCTCAAGGCCGCGCGCTACGGCATGAACATCGCGGACGTGCAATCGATCATCACGGCAGCGGTCGGCGGCGAGAACGTGACCGAGACGGTCGAGGGCCGCCAGCGCTTCCCGGTCAACGTGCGCTACCCGCGCGATTCGCGCGACTCGCTGGAGAAACTGCGCAGCCTTTCGATCGTCACCGAGCGCGGCGCCTTCATCACGCTGGGGCAGATTGCCGAGGTGAGCATCGAGGACGGCCCGCCGATGCTCAAGAGCGAGAACGCGCGGTTATCAGGCTGGATCTATGTCGACATCCGCGGCCGCGACCTGGTCGCGGTGGTCAACGACGCGCGCAAGGCAGTGGCCGACCAGGTCAGGCTCACCCCCGGCTACTCGGTCACCTGGTCCGGCCAGTTCGAGTACCTGGAGCGGGCCAAAGAGCGCCTGACCGTGGTGGTGCCGTTCACCCTGCTGATCATCTTCGTGCTGCTATTCATCATCTTCGGCCGCGCCGGCGAGGCGCTGCTGATCATGTCCACCCTGCCGTTCGCGGTGTCGGGCGGTTTCTGGCTGATCTGGCTGCTCGGCTACAACCTCTCGGTCGCCAGCGCGGTCGGCTTCATCGCGCTGGCCGGCGTGGCGGCCGAGTTCGGCGTGGTCATGTTGCTGTTCCTCAAGCAGGCGGTCGAGCGCCACGGCGGTACACACGACGCGCGCTCCCTGGATGCCGCGATCGAGGAAGGCGCGGTGCAGCGCGTGCGCCCCAAGACCATGACCATCGCGGTGATCGTCGCCGGCCTGATCCCGGTGATGCTGTCGACCGGAACCGGTTCGGAGATCATGCAGCGCATCGCCTCACCGATGATCGGCGGCATGCTCACCGCGCCGCTGCTGTCGATGTTCGTGATTCCTGCGGCGTACAAGCTGATGCGGCGGCGAAAAGTACCTGTGCCCGCGATGACAACGTCCCCGGCGGCGGGAGGTGTGGCATGAGACGGATGGTGTCAGCGTCACTCTGCTTCTTGAGCTTCGCCGCCGCGGCGCAAGGCGTCGCCGGTAGCGCAGGCATCGCCGATTGTCCGGCGGAAACGCCGTTGGTGATGATCACCGACGATCCGTACAACACGCCTGCGGATGTTGCCGACAAATGGCGCGCCGCTGGCTTGCAGACACCCTACGCGCAAGTTCGACGGCAGGCGGCGCAAACGCGCTGCGCCCGCATCGCCGACCCCGATCCTCTGCTGCTGGCGCTGCCCGGAACGCCGCTGCCCGACCTCATCGTCCGCGTCAAGCCCCTGCGCGCCGAGCTGTACGACAAGACCGTCGGTGACAAGATCGACGCGGGCATCCGCGGTTATATCGAGAGCTACACCAGCTGGCTGGGTGCGAAGAGCACGACCGAAGGGCCGCCCCTGTTGCGCGAGGTGGCGTTGGGCGTGACCGTGCTGTGCACCCGCGAACGCCGTGTGATACGCGAGTTCACGACGATCGACGACGAAGCGACCCAGCCGCTGGTGCAGAACGGCGAGAACACCGCGCCGGCGCAGAACGCAGCGCGGCTCGAGCGCGCGGCACGGCGCCTGGTGGGGGAGATCGAAGCCCTGGCAAGGAATGTCGGGAAGCTGTGCGGCGCACCCCCGGCGCCGATCACGCCCTTGTCGCAACCCGGGTTGCCATCACTGCGCATTGACACACCGGCGGCGCCGGTGGCGCCGGACCCGGCCGCACCCGCCGCCTCGCCCGAAATCCTGCCGCAATGAACGCGACCGCGCGCACGCCATGTGCGCTCGCTATCTTCATCCTGTCCGGCTGCGCAGTGCTGACGCCCGCGACCCCAACGCGGATCGAGCATGAACCACGCGCGCAAGCGACTGCGCTTGGCGGAGCACCGGCTGCGTTGGCCTTGGTCCTGTCCGGCGGCTCGGCACGCGGCTTCGCGCACATCGGCGTGATCAAGGTCCTGGAGCAGGCCGGCATACGGCCCGACCTGATTGTCGGCACGAGCGCGGGATCGATCGTCGGCGCCCTCTACGCATCCGGGATGCGCGGCGATGAACTCGAGCGCGCCGCCGCGCGCGCCGACAGCTCTCTGGTGGGTGATTACGCATTCACGCTTTACTCGCTCGGCGTGGTGCGTGGTGAGCGCCTGCGTGAATTCATCAACGTCGAGGTCAAGGGCAGGCTGATCGAGCAGTTACCGCTGCGCTTTGCCGCGGTCGCCGCCAACCTGCGTACCGGCGAACTGATCGCCTTCAATCACGGCGACACCGGCCAGGCGGTGCGCGCCTCGTCCGCGATTCCCGGCGTATTCGAACCGGTGCGGGTCGGCGGCCGCCTGTACGCCGATGGCGGGCTGGTCAGTCCGCTGCCGGTGGCCACCGCCCGCGCGATGGGCGCGCGCACGGTGATTGCGGTCGACGTCGTCTACCCGCCCGCCGACAGCGTTATCAGCAGCCCGCTGGCGGTGCTGTTTCAAACCTTCCTGATCCAGACTTATCGGCTGAAGGAAATGGAGCGCCCATTCGCCGATGTCGTGATTGCGCCGGTGATGCATACCAGCGGCCAGCTTGGATTTTCGGATCGCGCGAAACTGATTTCCGCAGGCGAAGACGCAGCGATCGGCGCGCTGCCGGCGATCCGCGCGGCGTTGGCCGCAGCGGCGAATCAGCGGGATAGCCGGGATTCCCGCTGAGGTCGTTCAAGTGGAAACTACGCATTGCGCATGCGCATCGCCGCGCTGAATTGTTACCGGCGGTGCAAAAGCGAACATTTCTGGCGACGAAAATCGCTGGAATCGATGGTTGCAAGCGCGAAACTGCCGCGCCTGCAACCATGATTCAGTGTATCGCCCCTCCGCTGCGTCAAGCAATTGAACAAACTCTATTCCTGCATCACCGGCAAGCCCGCGGCGCGCCATTCCGGCGGACCGTTTTGCCTGATGTCCTACGAAGCCATGCGGATGTTGCGCAAGAAGGGACTCAAAGCCAGGCGATTGCAGAACGGTCTGCCGGAATGGCGCG
>JAYVST010000323.1:0-2995 GCA_043775255.1 Burkholderiales bacterium | reverse complement strand
CCGGCCTCGTTTTCCAGAAGAATGGAGATGATGTGTCGCATCAGAGTTCCTCCGAGCCGAGCAGCATGCTGGCCAGTCCCTTGCCGGCCTGCACCATCGGCCACACGTTTTCCTTCGGATCCGTGAGGAAATCCATGAACACGGTGCGGTCCGTCTGTTTGAGCGCCTCGCGAATCGCGCCTTCGACATCCCCCGGTTTGGTGATCTGCATGCCGACGTGGCCGTACGATTCGCTGAGCTTGACGAAGTCCGGCAATGCTTCGACATACGATTCCGAATAGCGGCTGCCGTACTCGATCTGCTGCCATTGCCGCACCATGCCGAGGTAGCCGTTGTTGAGATTGAGCACCTTGACCGGCAGGCGATACTGCTTGCAGGTGGAAAGTTCCTGGATGCACATCTGGATCGAGGCCTCGCCGGTGATGCAGGCAACGGTCGCGCCGGGATGCGCCATCTGCACACCCATCGCATAGGGCAGCCCGACTCCCATCGTGCCCAGGCCGCCGGAATTGATCCAGCGGCGCGGCTTGTCGAACTTGTAGAACTGCGCCGCCCACATCTGATGCTGGCCCACGTCGGAGGTGACAAAGGCGTCGCCGCCGGTCAGCTCCCACAGTTTTTCGACCACGAATTGCGGCTTGATCTTTTCGCTGGTGCGATCATATTTCAGGCAATCGCGCGAGCGCCATTCCTCGATCTGCTTCCACCATGCATCGAGTGCCTGGCCGTCGGGCTTGGTATCGGATGCCTTGATCTGGCGAATCACTTCCTGCATCACTTCCCTGACATCGCCCACGATGGGCACGTCGACCTTGACCCGCTTCGAGATCGAGGAGGGATCGATGTCGATGTGGATGATCTGGCGCTGGTGCTTGGCGAAATCGGCCGGGTTGCCGATCACGCGATCGTCGAATCGCGCACCGATGGCCACCAGCACATCGCAGTTCTGCATCGCCAGATTGGCTTCATAGGTGCCATGCATACCAGGCATGCCGACGAACTTGCGATCGGTCGCCTTGTAGGCGCCCAACCCCATCAGCGTGTTGGTGCACGGATAACCGAGCATGTCGACCAGTTGGTTCAATTCGGCCGAGGAATCTGACAGGATCACGCCGCCACCGGTGTAAATCATCGGCCGCTTGGCCGCAAGAATCATCTGCACCGCTTTCTTGATCTGCCCGGTATGCCCCTTCACCACCGGGTTGTAGGAGCGCATCACTACGTCGGCGGGATAGTGGAACGCGGTCTTGTTGGCGGTGACGTCCTTTGGGATATCGACTAAGACCGGCCCAGGACGCCCGGTGCGCGCAATATAGAAAGCGCGGCGGATGGTGGCCGCCAGGTCGCGTACGTCCTTGACCAGAAAATTGTGCTTTACGATTGGACGGGTGATGCCAACGGTGTCGCATTCCTGAAATGCGTCCATACCGATCGCATGGGTCGGGACTTGGCCGGTCAAAATCACCATCGGGATCGAGTCGAGGTAGGCCGTTGCGATACCGGTCACCGCGTTGGTCACACCCGGGCCGGAGGTAACCAGGCAAACGCCGATCCTGTCGGAGGAGCGGGAATAGGCGTCGGCAGCATGCACCGCGCCTTGTTCATGACGAACCAGGATGTGCTTGATACGGTCCTGGTTGAACAGCGCATCGTAGATGTAGAGCACCGCGCCGCCGGGATAGCCGAACACATGTTCGACGTTTTCTTCCTGCAGACAACGCACGACGATTTCGGCGCCGGAAAGTTCTTCGCTGGCAGACATGTCTGAAAAGCCTCAAAAAGAGCTGAATAAACCACCGGTCCCGCAAGGACCCAATGGGTGCGGGAGTTTGCTACGACTTCGCTCTGTTGAAGCTGTCAAGGACGGCGAACCCGGCTTATTTGCCGAACTCACCGAAAGCGGAGCCGTCGCGACACATTCCCGGGTAAGGTGTCGAAACGGTCGTTTTGCGGCCTTTTGAGCCTCGAACTCATGTGATTGTAGCGCGATTGTGCAATGCGGTCAAAGCCTGTCGGGGCCCGGCATTGTCGTCCGCAACCGGGCCTCCATGCAAACCACTGCTAGCAGCCTGTCGGACTTGCGGAGCGTCGGTGAGAAAATCGGCCGCAGCGGTCCATTATTTACCGCTTTCTTGTCCCATAGCCGGGCTATGGGGCTGCGAATGCGGCGAAAGCTGTCCTCGCTGAGGCCAATTTTCGCTTTCGACGCCCCAAGTCCGACAGGCAGCCAGGGGAAAGCACGGTGTTGAATACCCTGTTTGGTGCATAATCGACCCTGAAAGCACAAAAAAGCACGAGCAAGCGTCCTGGCCACCTCCACAGAACTGTCGAATTTCCTCGCCGCAGTTGAACGCCGCGCCTTCAAGCAGGCGGCTTACGCGGTACGCGACACCGAGGCAGCGTTAGACATCGTGCAGGATTCGATGATGCGCTTGGCCGAGAAGTACGGCGACCGGCCCCCGGAGGAATTGCCGCTGGTCTTTCAGCGCATCCTGCAGAACTCGATCCGCGACCATTTTCGGCGCACCAAGGTACGGTCCTTCTGGACCACGCTCTTCTCCTCGCTCGGGCCTTCCAATGCCGATGGCGAAAATGATTTCGACCCGCTGGAAACTTTGGAGGCCCAGCCGGGGTCGAAAGCGGCGGAAAGTGCGGAAGACGAGGTCAACCGCGATCGCACCATGGCAGTGATCGAAAAGGAAATCCAGAAATTGCCGGCGCGTCAACGGGAAGCGTTCTTGTTGCGTTACTGGGAGGATATGGATGTCGCCGAGACTGCCCAGGTGATGGGGTGCTCGGAAGGCAGTGTAAAAACGCATTGTTCGCGTGCCACGCACGCGCTGGCCTTGGCGCTCAAGGCCAAGGGAGTGAGCTTGTAGAGTATGCCGAGCATGGTCGTTGCGATATATGCAGCAGAAATGGCAAATTACATCATGGGAAACAGCAAGGAAGTTCAGTTGGCCTACCAGATCAAGCGCCGCCTCAACGACAGCGC
>JAYVST010000322.1:0-4189 GCA_043775255.1 Burkholderiales bacterium | reverse complement strand
CCGAGCGGCGCCTTGAGACTTGAAAGTTCATGCACCAACTCGGGCAACACGGATTGAAAGCGCCCCCACGCTTCTGCAAAAGCGCGTGCAACCGCGTCGGGCGCACCCCATGCTTTGATCACGAGGTCAATTGGACCATGACGCCAATGCTGGCGGCCTTCGGCTACGATCTGACGTTCCGGCGCCGGCATCCGCTCAGCCCACCACCGGCTTTGCGCCAATCGGCCATGGATTGCGCGCATCCTGCGCGACCAAGCGAAATTTCTCGTTGGCCAGCACATCCTCGACGCGCCGCACGCGGTGCATGTAGCCGCCCATCGCTTCGTAGTCCGACAATTTCATGATGAATTCGATCGGCGCCACGATGGCCGGTGTCGGCACATAGCCGAAGGCATTGTCGGGCATGCGCGTGACATCGACCATCATCATGATGCCGCCGCCGGGCCACACATAGGCCGGCGCGCCGCCGGCGGTCACGTTGGTTAGAAGCTCCTTGATCGAGCGCGTCAGCGCGATCGGATTGTCGGTCACGCCGGCGCGCAAGGAGCCGCCGGCTCCTGCCAGAAACAACACCGTGCACAGGGCCGGTTCGCAGTTCTCGCCGATGCGATCAACCACCTTGCGCAAGGGCGGCGGCATCTCAGAGGCGACGAATTGCAGCTTGTCGCCCAGGATGAAGTAGGCATGGTCCTCGCCGGTAGTCGAGACGAACAGCACGCGCATGCCCGGCCGGGCGATCTTTTCGTCGACCCGTTCGATGATGGCGAGCGGGTCGGTGATGTCGGTGCCGCCCCAACCCACGCCCGGGTTGGCGACCTGGAAGTAGCGCCCCGGCGTCGATTTCTTGCCGCGGATGCGGATGCCTGAGGGTTGCATGTCGATGGTCTTGCCGGCCTGGTGCTCGGTGAGCACGCCGGTGATGTGGTCGTCAACCACGATCACCTCGTCCACATGGTCCTTCCATTGCGGCGCGAAGATGCCGATGGTGGCCGATCCGCACCCGACGCGCATGCGCTTTTCGACCACCCCGTTGATCACCGGCGCGCGCCCGGCCTGCACCACAAGCTTCGAGCCGCCCTCGATGTCGAGTTCTACCGCTTTCTTGTTACCCAGATCCATCATCACCTGGCAGGTGAGTTTGCCTTCGCGCTTGGAGCCGCCGGTCAAGTGATGCACGCCACCCAGCGAGAGCATCTGCGAGCCGTACTCGGCGGTCGTGACATGCCCGACCACCTCGCCTGCGTGGCGCACACTGGCCTGCTCGGGGCCGACGTAGCGATCAGTATCGATCTTGATCTTGAAACTGCAATAACTGAACACGCCCTCGGTGACGACGGTGACTGTATCGACGCCCTGATGCATCGACGCGACGATGAAGGGAGCCGGCTTGTAGTCGGGATAGGTGGTGGTCGAGCCGATGCCGGTGACAAACACCGGCGCCTTGCCAGTGTCCACCGGGGGATTGTCGAGCGGATTGCCATCCCATGGTTTGCCGCCGAAGGCAACCAGTTCGCCGTGCTCGTCAATAGTGCGCGAAGTCAGGACCAGGGAATCGAGGCGCGTCAGGTCCCCTTCGAGGTTCGCATAACGATCGCAGGCGCCGCTGCGGCCCTCGCTGATGTTGCACAACACCGGACAGGCGTTGCAGATGATCTTGCCGCCTGCTTTCGGCTCGGCGGGCGCCGGCTCGATGCCGGTGGTGGGGTCGGCGTGGGTGGTGCGCATCAAAGAACCTTCATGTGCATGCCGCCATCGACGAAAAAAGCCGCGCCGGTGTTGAAGGGCAGCATGCGCGAGGCCAAAGCGGCTACGGTCCTGCCAATGTCTTCCGGCTGCCCCCAGCGCCGCACCGGTGAAATGCCCTCGGCAATCAGCTTGTCGTAGCGCTCCTTGGCCGGCCGCGTCATGTCGGTGGCGATCACGCCCGGACGCACCTCGTAGCACATGATGTCGTGTTCGGCGAGGCGCTCGGCGAAGAGCTGGGTCATCATCGTGAGCCCCGCCTTGGAGATGCAGTACTCCGCCCGGCTCGGGCCGACGATGGCCGCATTGACCGACGAGATCGTGACGATCGCGCGCGGTGGAGCGTCGGCGCCGGCCTGTTCGGCCAGCATGCGCCGCGCCACTTTTTGCGTCAGGAAGAATGTGCCGCGCAGGTTGGTATCGAGCAGCCGGTCGTAGCTTTCCGGGGTGACGTCGAGCATGTCGCCGCGCACCTTGACCTGCACGCCGGCGTTGTTGACCAGTACATCGAGCGCACTGAACGACGACCAGACCTGGTCGAGCATGGCATCATGCGACTCGATGTCGGCGATGTCGCCTAAGACAAACCTCGCGCGCCGGCCTCGGGCGGCAATGGCTTCCAGCGTTTCGGTGGTGGCGGCGTCGTACTCGATGTCGTTGATCACGAGGTCGTAGCCGGCATCGGCAAGCGCATACGCGATGCCGCGGCCGATGCCGCGGCGGCCGCCGGTGACCAGCGCAACGCTTTGCCGTGTCGTCATGCGTTTCTCCGCATCATCAATCCGCGCAGGCGGTCCGGTGTGCACGGCACAAAATCAACCCGCACGCCTGTGGCTTGCCGGATCGCGCCGAAAATTGCCGGCGCGGTGGCGATAAGGGCAGGCTCCCCCACGCCCTTGGCGCCATAAGGCGCGAGCGGCTCGGGATCTTCAATCAAATGGGTCGTGATCGGCGGAATGTCGCCAATAGTCGGTATCAGATAGTCATGCAGGTTGTCGGTCTTGCCGCTGATGTATTCCTCCATCAACGCCAGACCCAAACCCTGCGCGACACCGCCGTGGATCTGGCCTTCGACCTGGGTCGGGTTGATTGCGCGGCCGACATCGTGGGCAGCGTGGATGTGCAGCACTTTCACAGTGCCGAGGTCGACGTTGACCTCGACTTCGGCGATTTGCGCGGCGAACCCGTAGGTTGCGTACGGCACGCCCTGCCCATCGGCATCGAGCGGCACCGTGGGCGGGTTGAAGGTGCCGCGGCCGACCGCGATATCGCCGCGAGCGTCGGCAGGCAGTGTTGCAAGTTCGATGGTCTCTTCGACTCCCTGTTCGCTGGCTACCAGGGTTGTGCCTCGAAGTTCAATTGCGGCATGCGCGGAAAGTCCAAGCCTTTCGCTCAACTGGCGCCTCAGGTCTTCGGATGCGAACTTGACCGCGTTGCCGGAAACAAACGTCTGGCGCGAGGCCGACGACTTGCCGCCGTCTTCGGTCTGGTCGGTGTCGCCGTGGATCTGGTCGATCAGGTCCAGCGGCACGCCGAGCGCGTCAGCGGCGATCTGCGGCATGATGGTGAAGGTGCCCTGGCCGATTTCCTGCGCGCCGTTATAGAGCATGAAGCGGCCATTCCGGCGCAGTCCAATGGTCATGGTTGACGGGTTGGCAATCACGGTATTGCCGATCCCATACCACATGCAGGCTACCCCGACGCCGCGCCGCAGGCGCGCCGTTCTCGCCCTCTCCCCGCCTGCGGGGAGAGGGTCGGGGTGCGGGGAAGGTCGATCGGGCAGGCGCGTAACGTTGAATGCTTCCACCCGCCTGAGGGCCTCGGACCAGGCCCGCTTGAGCACTTCCAGACACTGCACCATGCCGACGCTTGCAAGCAGCTTCTGCCCGGTGGCCGTCACGTCACCTGCCCGCAGGGCGTTGCGCAGGCGGAATTCGAGCCTATCCATCCCGCACTGCAGGGCCAGATCGTCCATCAACGCTTCAGTGGCGATGCAGGCTTGCGGCACGCCGAAACCACGGAACGCGCCGGCAATCGCGTTGTTGGTGTAGACCGCCCGAGTCAGCGCACGCACGTTCGGGACCCGGTAGGGACCGCTCGCGTGCACCGGTACCCGGTTTGCGACGGTGGATCCCCATGAGGCATAGGCCCCGGTATTGAAGTCGCCGGCGAAATCGACTGCGGTCAGTCGTCCGTCCTGGTCGCAACCCAGGCGTGCGCGAATCCGCGCGGGATGACGCTTGGTGGTCGAGATCATCGACTCAGGACGCGTATAGACCATACGCACCGGGCGGCGCATCTTCCATGCCGCCACCGCAAGCAGTGGCTGCACCGAGACGTCGAGCTTGCCGCCGAAACCGCCGCCAATGGCCGATGGCACGACTTGCACTGCGTCCAGCGGAACTTTCAAGACCCGCGCGACTTCTTCCTTGTCCATGTAAGGCGT
>JAYVST010000321.1:0-2330 GCA_043775255.1 Burkholderiales bacterium | reverse complement strand
TGCTCATCGATGGCACTGCTCGTTTGTCGGTCGCCTCTGGGGGCTTTGCCGATACCGTGGTGTGGAATCCCGGCGCGGTTTTATGCGCAGGATTGGCGGACATGGCGCCTGACGGATACCGCCGCATGGTTTGCGTGGAGGCTGCGTCGGCGCGTCTGCCGGTGTGCGTGCCCGCCGGCGCCGACTGGCGCGGTCACCAAATGCTGACCGCGCTGCCGCCTTCAGGCAACTGAATCGCCGGGCGCGGCGCCGCTGCGTTCCTGGTGGGCATCCGCGGCGCGCCGCCGGCGGCGCCGGTCCAGCCACCAGGCCAGAAGCGGCAATGCGATAAATGAACCCGGCACCACCGAGAGGACCAGATAGGGGGAAATCGATTTCAGGCGCCGCAGTTGCAGCCGCAGTTCAGCCTTGTCGGCGGTGCTCCACGCGCACTTGTTGCGGGGCTTCATCAGGAGTGGCATCAAGCCGCCGATCTTGCCGATCTCGCCGATCAGGTAGTTGCGTTCGCGTCCGGTCATGTCGCGCACATGGCGATAAGAGTTGACGCAGGCGGTGCGGATGCTTGGAAAGCGAACCCTGGGCATGGGTGGACTCTGTGGGTGGGTGCGACAGGATGATGCGAAGCCAGCCGACTCCGGTAGCAACTTACCGGCCACGCGGGCCAAAACTTGAGGTGGGCGAAGCCGAACCTTCGGCGATCGTACAATCGGTGCATGACAAATTCTCCGATCATGTTGAGTGCCGGCACCCGCATCGCACTGGTAGGCGGGTGTGGCGGCATTGGTCGCGCGGTCGCGGCGGCGGCCAGTGCTGCAGGCGCCCGGCTTGCCGTGCTGGACCTGCCGCAATCCCTCCAAATGCACCCACCGGCGGCCGAGTTGTCTCTGGCGCTCGACGCCACCGACGAAAAGCAGGTGGTGGATGCATTCGCCCGGGTGGACGCGCAGTTCGGTGCACTTGATGGACTGGTCAACCTGGCCGGGTTTTCGCGCGGGGTGCAGGCGGTCGACGCAACGTCGCTCGAAACCTGGAACGAGGTAATGACCGGAAATCTCACCTCGACGTTCCATTGCTGCAGGGCGGCGCTTCCGTTGTTGCGTCGAGGCAAGGGCGCCGCGATCGTCAATCTCGCCTCCGGTCTGGGTGTCAAACCGGTGCCCGGGCACGGCCCCTATTCTGTGGCGAAGGCCGGCATCATCCAGATGACCCGGCTCATGGCGCAGGAAAACGCGCCGCAGGTGCGGGTCAACGCGGTCGCGCCGTCGGCGGTGGATACCGCGTTTTTGCGCGGCGGTACCGGACGCGGCGGCGATGATGCAGTCAATGCGCGGCATGTCGACCTCGGCAACTACTTGCGCACCGTACCGTTGGGCCGACTGGCGCAGGCCGATGACATCGTTGGGCCGATCTTGTTCTTGTTGTCAGACGCGGCGCGCTACATCACCGGGCAAACCCTGCATGTCAACGGCGGAGCGCTGATGCCCTGACGTCTTGCCGGCCCGCGCGCCGCCGGATTGCTGCTGCTTGCCTACGAGCGGGCAGCAACCCGGGCAGCAACCCGGGAAGCAACCCGGGAAGCAACTCGGGAAGCAACCCGGGAAGTAACTCGGGAAGCAACTCGGGAAGCAACTCGGGAAGCACCGCGAAGCCCCGTTGATTTGTCATGTGTTGCGCCGCCTCCTGCGCTTTGAAACGGGCATGCGAGCTTCAAGCCCGATGGCGTACGCTCTGCCATAACGGCGTTTATCCGGCGCTGCCGCACACAACATCGGCCTTGAAGCCGCCAGAAAGCCGCCGCCGGCGCGGTATATTGCTCGGCCCAACACCTGTATTGCGGAGTCAGCCCGGATGGCATCTCTCCTTTTCTACGAGCGCCCTGTGGCACTCAATGTCACGACGCATCTGAACCTTCGACTGGGTCGATTTTCGGGCGATTTGGCCTTTACCGCGAACACCAATTCGATCCCGCTTGCCGGGGTGGAATTCGTCGATGCTTCGCGCGAGTACCCGGTCGCGTTTACCGGCACCGAGGGCGGATCGATGTTCCCGATCGCGCTGGTCGGGGTGCGGCACAGCGAGAATCTATTCGTGTCGCCCACCGGAACCTGGGAGGGGCGCTACGTGCCGGCGTTTGTGCGCCGCTACCCTTTCGTGCTGGCAGAAAAAGCCGATGCCGATGATTTCAATGTGTATCTGGATGAAGCCTATCCGGGCTTCGGCGCAGAGAGTGGCGAACGCCTGTTTACGGATGCGGGCGAACATGCACCCTTGCTCAAGCAGGCGCTCGAATTTCTCAGCAACTATCAGGGCGAGATTGCGCGCACCCGTCG
>JAYVST010000320.1:0-1544 GCA_043775255.1 Burkholderiales bacterium | reverse complement strand
CACCGGCCTGCGCGACCTCTGGTATCCGGTAGCCCCAAGCTGGAAGGTGCAGAACGCGCCGATCGGCATCACCCGCTTAGGCGAGCGCATCGTCCTGTGGCGCGATGGCGGCGGCCTTGTGCATGCGCTCGAAGACCGCTGCCCGCACCGCGGCGCGCGCCTTTCCCTCGGCTGGAACCTGGGCGACCGCGTGGCCTGCTGGTACCACGGCATCGAGATCGACGGCGGCGGCACCGTCAGGCAGGTGCCGGCGTCGGCCAGCTGCCCGCTGGAAGGCAAGTCCTGCGTGAAGAGTTATGCGGTGCAGGAAAATGCGGGCGCGGTGTTCCTGTGGTTCGGCGTCGACCCTGCCGCCGCGCCGGCGCCGCTCGACCTGCCGCCGGAATTGACGTCCACGGAGTATTCCCACTTCCTTTGCATGTCGAACTGGAACACCAGCTATCGCTACGCCATCGACAACGTAATGGACCCGATGCACGGCGCCTACCTGCATGCGGCCTCGCATTCGATGGCCGACGGCGACAAGCGCTCCAACATGCAGGTGCGCAAGACGCCGACCGGCCTGGTGTTCGAAAAGGTCGGGCAGCGCGATGTCAATTTCGACTGGGTCGAGCTGGGCGAAAGCGGCTGCATGTGGCTGCGCCTGACCATTCCCTATCAGAAAAAATACGGCCCCGGCGGCAGCTTCGGCATCATCGGCTTCGCCACCCCGGTCGATGAACTGCATTGCCAGGTCTATTTCTGGCGCACCCGCAAGGTGGCAGGCTGGCAGCGCGATGTCTGGCGCTTTCTCTATCGCAACCGCCTCGAAGGCCTGCATTGGGACGTGCTGGAGCAGGACCGCTGGGTGCTGGAGAGCATGCCCGACAACGCGCGCGAGCGCGAATTCCTCTACGAGCACGATGTG
Organism: Burkholderiales bacterium; assembly: GCA_043775255.1. Taxonomy (GTDB): domain Bacteria; phylum Pseudomonadota; class Gammaproteobacteria; order Burkholderiales; family JAEUOS01; genus JAEUOS01. The sequence goes on along the minus strand of JAYVST010000320.1, from coordinate 637 downwards.
GGGCTGGCGCGGGTGCGGCGCATGCTGGAAAAGCGTGCCGCGGATCAGGCGAAGGCAAAGGCCGCGTTGACTGCCGCGTGAAGGGCGGGGTTGCCCGCGCGTCACAGGTTGAACCAAGCGCGGGGCGCGCCCCGCCTTACGGAGAATCAAGATGCAGTTGCTGCCCACAGCCGGGCTGGTGCCGACCTCGGCACGCAGCCTGGCCCCAATGAAGCTGTATGCGCCGAACAGCGTGGACGAGGCGCTCGATGCGCTCTGCGCAGCGGAGAACCCGGTGGTGCTCGCCGGCGGCACCGATCTGGTGGCGGCGTTCAACGAAGGTTTGGCGCCGCGCGAACTGGTCAGCCTCGCGCACCTGCCGGCGCTGCGCCAGATCCGTTCCACGGCAACCGGCTTGTCCATCGGCGCCGCAGTCACGCACCACAACGGCTGCACGGACGCCCTGGTGCGCGAGCGCGCCGGCGGGTTCGCCCGTGCCTGGTCGCGCATTTCCAATCCGCGCATCCGCTTTAGCGCCACCCTGGGCGGCAACCTGATGGCGCGGCGCGTGCGCTATGAGGGCTCGATACTTTTGACCGCGCTGGCGGCACACCTTGAATTCGCCACTGCCGAGGGGGCGTTGCGGCTTTCGCCCGCC
>JAYVST010000319.1:0-1727 GCA_043775255.1 Burkholderiales bacterium | reverse complement strand
GACTATGCCACCCGATCCGTTCGAATTCGTCAGGAACCTTTGGTCGCAGATGGGCATTCCGGGCTTCGGCGCCGGCGCCAATCCGGCCATGCCGTCGTTCGCGCCGGAAGATCTGGAGCGACGCGTGGCGGAACTCAAGCAGATCCGCCAGTGGCTCGAGATCAACCTCAACATGTTGAACCTGCAGGTCAACGGCCTGGAAATGCAACTCTCTGCGCTGAAGGGCTTCAAGGCGTCCCCCGGCGGCGAGCTGGCCGCGCAAGCTACACGTGCAATGCAGGACGCCGTGTCTGGCCAGGGCATGTTTGCCACGCCGCCGGCCGCACCGGTTGCCGCTGCACCGTTCACGCCTGCGGCGTTTGCAGGGTTTCCGTTCGGCGCCGCTGCGCCCGTAGCGCCTCCGCCTGAACCGGCGCCTCGCGGAGAAGCGCCGCCAGCTGCGCCTGCGCCCGCCTGGCCCGATCCGACCTCGTGGATGCAGAACCTGCAGGCCGAATTCGTCAAGAACATGACGTCGATCGCGCCCGGTGACGCCGTGGGGGCGGGACCCGCGCCGAAAAAGGCGGCCACCAAAACGACCGCGTCGACCGCGCGCAAGACAGGCGCGAAGCCACGAACGCGCGGCGCGCCATGAATCGCTGGCAACTGGGCCACGCTGCCCATCGCGACTGGAAAACCGCGACCGAACTGGCGCTCAAAAGCGTGGTTCCGGGAGGCAGCCTGGGCTTCATCTACCTCACCGAGGCTTTCGTGCCGTATGCGGACGACATCCTGGCGATGGTGAAAAACCATACCCGGGTGCCCGATTGGGTCGGCACGGTGGGCATCGGCATCTGCGCCACCGGCACCGAATATCTCGATGAACCCGCGCTGGCACTGATGACCTGTCCGCTGCCGGCCGGCTCGCACACCGTGTTTTCGGGCAACGCGCGGCCGCCGCGCGCCGGGACACCCACCGCCTCCGGGGCCGACGCCGCTTATTTCGCCATCGTCCACGCCGACCCGCATACTCCCGACATCGAGGAACTGATCGAAGACATGGCCGGCAAGGTCACCAGCGGCTACCTGGCCGGCGGCCTGTCGTCCGCGCGCGGCGCCACCGTGCAATTCGCCAACCAGGTAGTGTCCGGCGGCGTCTCCGGCGTGGTCTTGTCGTCCGACATCGCGGTGGCTTCGCGCCTGACCCAGGGCTGCGCGCCGGTCGGCACGCGCCATCGGGTGACGCAGGCCGAGCGCAACATCATCGTCGCGCTCGACAACCGCCCGGCGCTCGACGTGATGCTGGCCGAACTCGGGTGCGACCTGAAGGGCCTGCGCCAGGCGGCGCGCAACACCTTCGTCGGCATCGTCGTGCCGGGTGCCGAAGCCGCCGGTGGCGGCGACGACTACAAGGTGCGCAACCTCGTCGGCATCGACCCGCAGAACAAGCTCATCGCCATCGGTGACACTGTCGAGGAAGGCACCGCGGTGCTGTTTTGCCGGCGCGACCAGCAAAGCGCGCGCGCCGATCTGCTGCGCATGATCTACGACATGAAGGACGACCTCACCGAAACGCCCAAGGGGGCGCTCTACCATGCCTGCGTCGGGCGCGGCGAATCGATGTTCGGCGAACGCGGCGCGGAGTTGAAGCTCATCCGCGAACACTTAGGCGACATCCCGCTGGTCGGTTTTTTCGCCAACGGCGAGATCGCGCGCGACCGTTTGTATGGCTATACCGGGGTGCTGAC
>JAYVST010000318.1:0-12527 GCA_043775255.1 Burkholderiales bacterium | reverse complement strand
TTCACCGTGCCCACCAGCGACACCGGCTGGAAATCACGCAAAGGATCGATCGGAGACGGCTTGTAGAGCGCCGGCGAAATGCCGAAGGTGGAACTGGTGGAAATGAGCAGGGTGTGGCCATCGGCCGGCGCCTTGGCCACAAGTTCGGCGCCGACCAGCGTGCCGGCGCCGGGCTTGTTGTCGATGACGACAGACTGGCCCAATGCGCGACCCAGGCGCTCCCCGACCGCGCGACCGAGCAGGTCGGTGAGCGCACCCGGCGGAAACGGCACCACCAGGCGCAGCGGACGGTTCGGGTAGCCTTCCTGCCCAAGCGAGGGCAGCGCGGCCAACACCACGGCGGCCGCAGCGGCGCGAACCAGGTCTCTGCGTTTGATTCGCATGCCGCGCTCCTGTCGCAGACGGGGTTAGTGCTTGTAGGCAGGATCGGTGCGGTCGAGCAGACGCAGGCAGGCGTCCCAATGCTTGGTCTTGGCAGCCCGTTCGGGACGCTCGAACTGGCAGGCCACCTTCTCAGCCGTTGCGTCGCTGGCGACGATCACCTCGGTGCCGCCGGACAAGGCGCCGATCTGCGCCTGGCAGGCTCGCTCAAGGTAGTACATGCGGTCGAATGCGTCGGCCACCGTCTCGCCGCACACGAGCAGGCCATGATTGCGCAGGATCAGCGCGTTCTTGTCGCCGATATGGGCCTGCAGGCGTTTCTGCTCGTCCATGTCGAGCGCGACGCCTTCATAGTCGTGGTAGGCAAGCCGGTTGTGAAAGCGCATCGCATGCTGGCTGATGTTCATCAACCCGGACTTCTGCGCCGACACCGCCACTCCGGCGCCGGTGTGGGTGTGCATGACGCACTTGGCATCTTCACGCACCTTGTGGATGGCGCTGTGGATGACGAAGCCGGCCGGGTTGAAACCCTGGCTGGCCGGGTCGGAGATGAGGTTGCCGTCGATGTCGATCTTGACCAAGCTGGAGGCGGTGATCTCATCGAACAGCAGGCCATACGGGTTGATGAGGAAATGATGCTCCGGCCCCGGCACGCGCGCCGAGATGTGGGTGTAGATCAAGTCGGTCATGCGGAACTGCGCACACAACCGATAGGCGGCGGCAAGGTTGACGCGCGCCTCCCATTCACCCGCCGACACCTTGCCTTCGAGGGTTCTGGACTGGTTTAGCACTTCCTTGAGCTGGGCACTCATTTCTTCTCCTTGCGTTGGGTGGGGGTGCGTTTGCGCGCGGTATCCGGTGTTCGTTCGGCGTGGATCAGTGCGCGTGCCTTGTCGGCCAAGCGCGCATGCATGTCGTCGAGTTGCCGGCGCTCCTCGGCTGTGAGCACGGCGGCGAGCGCCTTGTCGCGCCGGTTGGCCGATGCTATCAGGCCTTCATAGGCCTTCGTGCCGCTGCGGCTCAAGGTAAGGCGCACGCCGCGGCCGTCGGCACTGTCCGGCCCGCGCAGGACAAAGGCGCGCTTGGACAACCCCGCGACAACGCGGCTCATCTGGCTCTTGTCGAGCCCCGCATGGCGCGACAGTTCGTTCAGCGAGAGCGGCTGGTGCGCGCCCAACAAAGCGAGGGTGCGCCACTCCATCAGGCTCACGTCGAACTCGCGCCGGTAGGTGAGCGCCGCGCCACGCGACAGCAGATTGGCCAGGGCGTGGATGCGAAACGAGATCAGTTCGCGGATTTCCACGCGCGCAGGGCGCGCCGCGCCGCTGCCGCCACCGCCTAAGGCGACGGCGGGCGTGAAATCGAAATCGCGGCCCGGTTGCATGATGGTTGACAGTATCAACCAAACCGGTTTACATTGTCAACCATCCCGCCGAATCCGGCATCCCACCACGACCGCGCGACACATCCGCGATCCCCTCCGATGTCGACCCTGCCCAATACCTTCGAGCCCCACGACGACATAACGCAGCCGGCAATGACCATCGAGCACTATGCCGAGACCTTCGTGCGGGTGCCGAAAACGCCACTGTTCCGCCGCCCCGTGACGCTGACCGAGATCACCGGTCCGACCCGGCTGACGCAAAAGCTCAAGCCTGGCAACAACGACCTGTCGCGGCCCGCTCCAGACAAGCCGCGCGCCATGGGCCAACTGATCCGGGTAGCGGGCAAGGTGCAGGACGGCGATGGCCAACCGGTGCGCGGCACGGTCATCGAGCTGTGGCACTGCAACTCCGCCGGGCGCTACATCCACCCGATGGATGCCAGCAATCCCAATCCCATCGACCCCAATTTCGTCGGGTCCGGAAGAATCGCCACCGATGCTGCCGGCCGCTACGAATTCCTCACCATCAAGCCGGCCGCCTATCCCTATCCCAACCATCCAACGCGCTGGTGGCGCCCGCCGCATATCCACATGTCGATTTTCGGCGACGGCTTCATGAGTCGTCTGGTGACGCAGATGTTCTTTCCCGGCGATCCGTTCAACGACATCGACCTGATCCTGCAGTCGGTGCCTGACTCCAAGGGCCGCGCGCGCCTGATCGCGCGACAGATGCCGATGGACGACATGCCGATACAGAACGTGGTGGGCTTCGAGCACGACATCGTGCTGCGCGGCCACCGCCAGACACCGTTCGGGATGTAGGCGCCGTGGCCCACCTCACGCCCACCGCCAGCGGCACCGTCGGCCCTTACTTCCCGCCGCATTTCTTCCACCCCGGCGACAACGACCTCACCACCCTGGAGCCGGGTGCGCAGCCGGCGGCAGGCCTGCGCATTTTCGTGTTCGGCCACATCTACGAAGCCAAGCGGGCGCCGCGCTGGAACGCCATCATCGAACTCTGGCAGGCCGATGCCGGCGGCCGCTTCGCGCACCCCAACGACCCGCGCGCCGCAGAAGCGGACCCGCATTTCATCGGCTGGGGCCGGCGTGCCAGCGAGAACGACGGCTACTTCGATTTCGTCAGCGTCATGCCCGGCGGCTTCGACGATCCGGTGGCCCGCGCCCGGCGCGCGCCCCACATCAACCTTTCGATCACCGGCTCCGGCCTGATGCGCCGGCTCACCACGACCCTGTTCTTCCCTGGCGAACCCGACAACGCGATCGACCCGGTGCTCGGTGCGGTAACCGATGCCACGCTCAGGCCGCGCCTGATCCTCACCCCTGCCACGTCCGACAAGGCGCCCCCGGGGTCGGCCGTCTTTCGCATCGACATCGTGCTGCAGGGCGAAGGCGAAACGCCGTTCTTCCTCGATTGATCAGGCCGGCGGATGCAGCCGGCAGGTGCTGCCGCGTGCGAAGATTCGCCTCCCAAGCAACCCAACCGACCCAAACTAACGGAACCACGATGTCACGCATTTCGCTGATCGAAGAAAGCCGGGACCCGACACTCACGCCGCTGATCGAGCAGATCAAGGCCGAGCGCGGCGGGCGCTTCCTCAACCTCTACCGCACCCTGGCGCACAGCCCCGGCATCGCCGCCGGCTGGCTGCACCTGTTCACCGAAATCCGCCAGCGCGCCAAGCTCGACGGCGCCTCGCGCGAACTGGCCATCATGCGGGTGGCAGTGATCAACGGCGCCGACTACGAGTTCAAGGCGCATGCGCCGTTTGCGCTCAAGGAAGGCATGACACAGGCGCAGGTCGATGCCCTGCCGGCGTGGACCGTCTCCGACCTCTACACCCCGAAAATGCGCGCCGTGCTCGCCTACACCGATGCGATGACGCTCGAAATCCGCGTGCCCGACGCGATCTTCGCCGCGGTGCGTGCGCACTTCGACGAGCGCGAAACGGTGGAACTCACCGCCACCATCGGCGGCTACAACCTGGTCTCGCGCTTTCTCGAAGCGGTGCAGATGCCGCATGAGACGGGTGCGCTGAAGGCGCACGACTGACTTGAGCCTTGTGCAAGCGGCACGGGCCTTGATTTTTAAATTCATCAGACTTTTCAGTGGTTAACTGCGGCGCAACGCACCATTATTCGCCGCCAGGTCTTCCTTGCAAGCGCTGCCGCTAGGGCGGTACAGGCCGGAAAGCGTTGGTGCGAGCAGGTTTAAGGCACGGCATGAACGGAAGATTCTGGTCGTCGGCCAAAGTGGGGGGATTTTTACCCACTGAAAAGTCTGAAGGACCCAAGTTTCAGATGGCGGTAAATGTGAAAACCGCAAAGACACTCTTCATCAAGGTGCCACAGGCAATATTGATTCAGGCGACGAAGGTGATTGAATGACGACGCACCGCATTGATCTGCAAGATATGGCTGGAAACACTTGGTGGGAAAGGTTTTCGGCCTTTATCTCCTCTGACGGGACTGCGCAATGATGAACCGTCGCAAACTCATGCTCGCATTGAGCGCAGGTGCGCTCGCGCAACGCGCCGCACTAGCCCAGACGCCGCGAAAACTCTGGCGCATTGGATACCTGTCTACCGTTCCGCCGTCGGTATACCTGCCGCGGCTCGCCGCATTCAAGGACGCCATGGTTGCGTTGGGCTATGCCGATGGCCGTGACTACGTGATCGAGATTCGTTCTTCCGGCATTGACGTAGCCGGCCTGCCCGCGATGGCAGCAGAATTGCTCGCGCGCAAAACCGAACTGATTCTGACCAGCGGCACACCGGCGGTGGTTGCCGCCAGCCGGACGACACGCACCATCCCGATTGTGATGACGACTTCCGGCGATCCGGTGGGCAATGGCGTTGCCGCATCACTAGCCCGCCCCGGTGGCAATGTTACCGGTCTGACCAGCATTTCCGCTGAGTTGTCTGTCAAATCACTCGACTTGCTGCGCCAGGTGGTGCCTGGCCTGCGGCGGACAGGGTTTCTCTATGACCCGGACAATCCGGTCAACCTTCTTACCCTCACTCGGTTTGAAGTCTATTGCGCAAAGCTGCAAATGCAGGCAATCCGCGCACCTGCGCGGACGTCGAAAGACTTTACAGCGGCGTTTCAATCGTTGTCGCAGAAAAAGGCCCAGGGTGTATATGTGACGGGCAGCAGTGCCAACGTGGCGACACACGAGCAAATTGTGGCGCTTGCGGCCAGGCATCGCCTGCCAGCCATCTACAGCGCTGGCGCATTCACTGCCGATTCAGGCGCCTTGATGTCCTACGGCCCCAACTACGTCGATTTGTACCGACAGGCTGCCGCTTATGTGGACCGGATATTCAAAGGCGCAAAGCCGGCCGATCTGCCAATCCAGCAACCGACGCTGTTTGAGTTTCTGGTGAATCTGAAAACCGCGAAGGCGCTTAGGCTGAAGATGCCGCAGACGATTTTGATTCAGGCGACGAAGATAATTGAATGATTGCGCGCCGGAGCCGGACGATGATGACGCGGCTGTCCAAAAACGTTACAACCTCGTCAAACACGTAGGACGTGTTGACGAAACTGACGCACTTGTTGCGGATGTCATTCCAGAAAGTGACCGCCGCTGCATGATGCCGAACGTCCGCCGCTTCGAGCTTAATCAAAAAACCGGTATCGAGAAAATACGCTGTCACGTTTCGCCGTAAAGGTGCGCGTCATGGTGCTCCGCGCCGTCGGTCACGCCGGTGCGTACCGGGTGTTGACCCAGTCCAAACAGGGGATCGCTTTCGCTTGCCGCAGGCCGCACGATGATGTTGCGGCCGTCTTCGCGAATCTCGACTTCCTTCACCCCGCGCAGCATGCGCCGGGGTATTTGCACGCCGGTACCACTGACGATTGCTTTCATGGTGATGCCCCCACAATTTCTTCCTGATGAACCGGCAGCGCAGTTTAGTGCGTCGCAGTGAAAATGACAAAATGTTCCGGCGATGGCAAGACACATCAATGCAAACGCCAACATCCATGACATTACCGCACTGCTTATCCGTACGCGCTCAAGGAAGCCATGACCCAGGCGCAGGTCGATGCCCTGCCGGTGTAGACCGTGAGCGACCTATACATGCCGAAAGTGCGCCCCCTCCGTTGCTGCCGTGATACTAAAGAGCCAGATGCAAACGCAACGCATTGTCGATCGCATCCATTTTCTGCGCCGGTACCTGACCGCGCCGGATTGAGCCCAGCCGCGATTTGTCGATGGTTCGCACTTGTTGCGCCATCGCCTTGCTGTCTTTCGACAGCCCGGTTTCCTTGGCGCCCAGTCTCACTTCGAACGGGTAAACCGTTGTCACGTTCGAGGTAAGGGGCACGATCGTGACAAGCGGTGAGGCGCGATTGGAAGCATCATTGCTCACAACGGCCACCGGCCGCGTCTTCTGGATCTCGGCCCCGCGCGTCGGATCAAGTGACGCAAAAAAAATATCACCACGCTTCATCATCAAGCCCGTCTGCAATAGTGGAATCGAATTCCGCTGCGATCAGACGGTCCGCCGACGCGCTTTGCGCGTACGCGGCCTCAAGCAATGCCTCTTGCTCATGGCGCTGCAACAAGCGCAATGCGTCGACAAAAACTTCAGAACGCGATTTCTCCGCATGCGTTTTGCGGTAGTCCTCGACGAACTTCATCGATGCAGCGTCGATCGAAACGGACAGTTTATGAGCAAGCATGCAATTCATCCGGAACCAATAGGTATGGCATTATCCTACCATAACGTTAATTTGGTAGTACCGAAAGTCGTCTAAAACTCGAAACTCTTGCTTCCGACTTACGTGAATTTTCGTTCTTTCCTCATTTTCGGTACGACTAGTCCGCCCCCACCTCGAACTCCCCCACCAGCACCGTATCGCGCCCACCCTTCAAGCGCAGCGTCACCAGTTGCTCCTTCGCCGCTTCGGTTCCGAACCTGGTCGTCAAACGCACCTGCAGCGTGGTGGCGCCGGACACTATCTGCTGGCGCTCGCCAAAGAACTGGGCCTCGATCCTGTACTTGCCGGGCTTGGCGTTCTTGAGTGAAAACTCTTCCGGTCCGTAACCGCCGGTAAAGTCGGCTGACATGCGGCCGCCCTGGTAAGTCAGGCGATTCCCGTAGAAGGCCTTCTCGCCGTTCGGATCCGTGACCCAAAGGTCGATATCGGTGTTGTCGGCATCCCAGGTCAGCACGGCACGCACGTCGACCGGCAAGTTGCGCAACAGACGTGCGTCGATGCGGCTGATGTCGAGGCTACGCGCGGACGCGGCCACCACGGCATTGAGTTCGGCCAGCGCGATCAGTTCGACCTCCGGGAAGCGGCCATGCCAGGGCCGGCTCACCACTTCGTAGAGCGAATCGACTGCCTTCTGGGCTTGGCCGGCTTGCGCATAGGCCAGCCCGAGGTCGCGGTGCGATTGCGGCTCGTTGGGGCTCAAGTCACGCACCCGGCGGAACACCTGCAGCGCGGCCGTGGCATCACCGGCCTGCAGGAGCCGGTAGCCCAGCACGCGCAGGATATGGCGATTCTCCAGGTTCATCTCCGCCAAGTTCGACAGCACGCGCATGGCGAGCGCGCGTTCGCCCTTGGCCAGCAGAAGGTCGGCTACATCGAGGAAGAACGCCGTACTGTCGCGGTGGCTCTCGCGTTCATCGAGATAGATGCGATAGAGGTCTTTTGCATCCGCGTCGCGCAAGCGGCGCGCATAGGCGGAATCCGGCGCCCAGGCTTGCAGACGGATTTCGATGACGCCGTTACCGGAAGCCGCAGCGCCAGCCGCGGATTTCGCCATTGCATTGCCTGCACGTGCCGAAAACTGCGCCGCGCCCTCGGGGCGCGCCATGCTCGGCGCCACCGCTTGCGCCGTCGCTGGCCTTGGCGCCGGTGTGGCGGGCGGCGTCGGCGCGGGGGGCGGCGCCGGTGCAGCAGCCGGCGCGTCCTGGCGCGCCCTTCCCTGCTCGCGGCGCTCCAGTCGGTCGTCGGCATCGCGCGACTGCTTGGCCATCGCTGCAGGCTTTGCGCCCTTCGGGAATTCGCGCTCCCACCACGCCTGCTTCTCGCGAAATTGGGCGGCAATACGTTCCAGATGCGCGCGCTGGTCGGTCTCGCGCGCAGCCACGCCGGCGGCGCGCAGGCGGTCGAACTCGACGCGCAGGTCGGCCGGCGGTTCGATGTCGTTGCGCGCATAGTCGGCCGCGGTGTCGAGAATGATGAGCGAGGTGGCACGGGTGATCAGGCGGAAACGTTTGCCGAGCCGCTCGACTTCGGCGCGGTTGAGGTCGTAGTCCGCTTCGAGCGCAGCCACCCGCATGCGGGCCCAGCGTTGCGCGGCCAACCCGCCGCTGGTCTTGCCTACGTGCCCGATCGGCACGACCACGCGCCTGGCCGGCGCGGCGCCGCCGTCGATACGCAACACCACCTGCCCCTGGGCTTCGGTCAGCCGCCCGGCCAGCATGACGCGGCCGCTCTCGGCGAATGGTGACGCCAACAGCAGGTCAGCCACGCCGACGCTGCTCTCGATGCTCACGCGCGCGGCGTGCGCGGTCAACATGCGCGCGGCCGCCTCGGGCGCCTGGCCCATGGCATCGACATAGCGGCCGCCGGACTGTTCCGCCAGCGCGCGCAGATAGGCGGTATCGGCTTTTTGCGCGGCGCCAATGGCGAAGGTCGGTATGCCGGGACGCGCCAGTCCGCCCTCTCCGTAGTTGCCGATGCCGTCGGAGAACAGCAACATTTCGTCGGCGCCGCCGAGTCCGTTGAGGGCCGCGAAATTGGTCGCGCCGTCATAAGCGAGGCCCTCCAGCGCTCGCCGCAGGGCCGACCAGTCGCCACGCGCCACCGCGAAGCGCTGCACCGGTTCGGCGCGGTCGCGAAACACGGTGAGCATGACCTCGACGTCGGCAAAGCGTTTGAAGTATGCCGACAACAACCCGAACTCTCGCGCATGGTCACGCTCCGTGCCGGAGCCGGACGCGTCCCATGCGATGGCAACGCGGGTTGGCGCCTTGCGCGGGGTCGGCGCGTCGCGCACTGCGGGTTCGGCATAGAAGTAGGTCACGCCTTCGAAAGCCTGCGTCGCAGCCGATGACACGCCCTCCGGTGTGATGGCGATTTCGGCCGCACCGTTCAGTTGCAAATCCTGGCGCGCGAGGTTCAAGTCGAACCCGGTCGCGCTGCGCGTGACCTCCGGTTCGCCCGCCGTTGCACGCAGAACGCGTGGCGCGCGCGCGCTTGCGATAGCGCCGGTCCAGGAGAATCGTGCGACTCGCTCGCCGTAGGCCAGCGGCAGACGATAAATCCAGTCACCGCCGCGTTGCATGAGCGACTCTTCGTAGCGCAGCACCACCGTCTTGCGGCCACCGGCGGGAATCGGATAGACGCGCAGCTTGAAGTTGTTGCCGACGGTCTTTTCGGCCAGCGCCGGATCCACCCGCGTGCGCGTGACCTCTTCAAACACCGCCTGGCCTCGCGCCTTCGCAACCGGGACCGCCTCGCGCATGACGCCATTGAAATCCATCGCCATGCCGGTGATTTCCTGGCCGTCGGCGAGCGGAAACTGCAATTCACCCTCAAGCACGCGCGCGTTCGGATTGAAGAAGGTGAGTTCGACCGATGTTTGCGCCAGCCGGCCGGCGATGCTGGTGGCGATGGCGACACTGTCGAGCCGCAGCGGAATTTGCGCATCGCGCGCGACTAAGCGCGGTGGCGGCGTTTCGATGGCGATGGCAGGCCCGGTTTTGGCCGGCGGCAACACAGGCGTAAGCGCCGCGACCTGGCCGGTCGCCAGAGCCAGTACGCCGGCCAGCACGCCGGCCAGCACGAAAGACAGGCGGCGCGAGAGCGGTGTTGGTTTCATTGGAAATCCTTTCCGGCATGGATTGGGGCAGGCAAGGCCGCCCGCCCCCTGTTTGCCATGAACGCAGGGCGAAAGGGAAAAGGGTTAAGTCATGGCCGGCGGATGACTATTGAGAAATTGAATTCCGCATCGAATGGATCGCTGGACATTCGGCCACCTTCAGTAGAATGAATCACGCGATTCCCAGGCGACGTAGCCCGCCATCAGCACCCAAACGAGGTCAGTCAATGCACAAGTGGATGGGCCCACGCGGCCACGCGATCGCCGTCCTCTTCAGCCGCCACAGCCGAGATCAATACGCCGCCCAGGCCACCGCGCTGGGACAGACCTACACCTTCACCGACGCTTGGGATCAACCCAAGACCTGGGTCAAGGGCGAATACGCCTACTTGGCGCCGAACGCCGCTTCGCTGCTGTTGGCGCGCTGCAACCTGAAACACGACCTTGTCGAGGAAAACGAACTCTCCGTGGAATGCCTCGCCGGCTACCGCGCCCTCGTGATCGCCAACGCCGGGCACCTTGAAGCGGGCACGATCGCGCGGATTTGCGAGTGGTTGCAAAATCCCGAGCATCGTTTGCTGGTCAGTGGCAAAACCAACCTGCCGCCGGCCCTGCTGGGCCTCGCCTCATCGACACCGCAGGTCGTCGCCGGCTATACCGGCTGGCGCTGGCTGCCCGGATCGCCTTTCGCCACCGACGACTGGGAGCGCCACTACGTCACCGGCTATGCGGGGCATCCGGTCAACGTGGTCGTGCCGGCATCCGGCGCGCGGGTCCTCGCGGACCTGCTCGAATTCGCCGGCGATCTCACCGGACCGGAAACGGTGACCACCAACCGCCTGGGCCCGGCGATCGTCCTCAATGGCCAGACCGCCTATGTCGCCAACCAGGTGTTCGAACTCATCGGCGGCATGCTGCAGGCGCATCTGAACGTCGAGGCGGTGCGGCACTGGAGCAACCCGACGCACTGGGGCGACACCATCCTGTTCTTCCTGCGCCGCGTGATGCACGAGATCGGCATGGACACCCTGTGGCAGACCCGCCTGCGCTCCTTCGGGGCCTACGACGGCGTGCTTTCCTTCCGCCACGACGTGCACGGCATGCTCGATTTCAGCTTTCTCGACTACCAGACCCAGAACTTGATCGCCGCCAGCTACGACATCGAGGATCCCGCCTTCTCGACCAACATCACCGAGCCGATGGCCACCGAGTGGGTCAAGCGCACCACGCAGCACAGCTTCATCGAACCGGCGCTGCACAACGACAGCTCGATCGGCGACCCGCCTGCGGCGATCCATGGCAAAGGCTTGTTCGAACACGTGAAGAACGCCGCGCAGAACCTCGGCTTTTCTGTCTGCACCTGCGGCCGCCACGCCGGCGGCCATATGCACCCGGAAACCATCGACGCGATGGACTACCTGTATGCGAACTATCGGGAAGTCATCGGCATGTGCACCTTCTGCTACTACCACATGATCGAATACGGGGTGCGCAACCCCGAGGTCATGGTGGGCGGGGTGATCGGCAACAAACCCCTCACCTACGTGACCGACGTGCGGCGCACCATCGCCACGCCCGGCATCTGGTTTCCCTTCCATCCGGTGGTGACCACCGACGCCGAATGGCGAGCGCTGCGCGGCTGGGACCGCACCCACGAGTACGACGCCGCCTTCGAACTGGTCGAAACCATCTACGCCGGGCGCGGCTCGCGCAGCGCACGGGTCGACGACCATCTGGAGAACGGCGTCTACAGCTTCCAGTACCACCCGGAACTCGCGCGCGACCCGTCGACCAACGACGGCCGCGGCACCCTCGACTACGTGCGCTACGCGATCAACCTGGCCGAGCGCAACAACTTCTGGATTCCCAACCAGCGCGAGCTGTACCAGCGCATGGCCGACTACGAGGAACTGGTGGTCCGTTGCGCCGACGGTGGCCGGCAGATCACCATCGTGAACCCGACTGAACGCCGCATCACCGCCATGGTCGTCGAGCAGCGCCTGCCGTTCGGTAGCGTGTGGGACGGCGAGCGCGAACTGGTGCACGTGGCGGGCGGCCACTTCGTCACCGTGCCGCCGCTCGACCCGGGTGCGCGCGTGGTGATGCGTTTCGAAGCAGCCGGCAGCGAGGCGCCGCTGCTGAGGAAGCCCAGCAACAAGGGCCTGGTGATTCTCGCGGCACACCACGATCCGAAAATCGACCAGACACGCATCCTCGTCAACGTATGCCGCACCCAGCCGCTGGCCGTCGAGGGCGTCGATCCCGCAGGCGTCTACCGCGTGCAGATGGACAACGAAACGCCGAAGCTGATGATTCCGCGCGTGGTGCGCACCATCGCGGCCCTGCTGAGCAAGAAGGGCGACGCCGCAGAGGAGCAGAGCCGGCGCGCGCTGGCGCCCGGCGTGACGCGCTTTCTGGACCTGGAAATAAATGGCGACGAGAACCGCTTCGTCGAACGCACCATCCGCATCACGCCCCTGCCGCCGGCCGAAGCGGCGCCGGCGCGTGCAGCCATCATCGCGGCGATTCCTGCGAAGACCGGGCGGGTGATTTAGCGTTTGAATAATGTCCTGGCGGAATGACTTGAATGTCTCAAGGAGATCGGCAAATGAAAACCCCGAAAGAAGCGCGTTCTGAATTCATCGGCCAGGACTTTGATGAGTTCCTGAAGGATGAAGGCATCGATACCGAGGTCGAGGCGCGTGCCATCAAGAAGGTGGTAGTCGCCATGCTCCAGAACGTCGGCATGACCCAGGTCGATCTCGCAGAGCGTATGCAGACCAGTCGAACCCAGGTACGCCGCCTGCTGGACCCGGAAAACACCTCGATCACGCTCTCGACTCTGCAGCGCGCGGCCGATGTGGCCGGGCATCGGTTGGTGATCGGGTTCGAGCCGGT
>JAYVST010000317.1:0-1615 GCA_043775255.1 Burkholderiales bacterium | reverse complement strand
GGCGTCGCTTGAAGCGCAGGCCGGCATCGCGCCGAAGGACACCGAAGCCACCATGATCTACGACAACTTCACGCCCACGGTGCTGTTTTCGATGGAGGGCTTCGGCATTTGCGGCAGGGGCGAGGCGGCCGAGCATGTGCGCACTGCCGACTTGGGCCTTGCGGGCGCCCAGGCGCTCAATACCAGCGGCGGCCATCTCTCGGAGAGCTACATGCAGGGCTGGGGCCTGTTCACCGAGGCGGTACGGCAGATCCGCGGCGAATGCGGGGCGCGACAATTGCGTCGGGCCAACAACATCCTTTACACCTGTGCCGCGCCGATCTGCGGCGGGGCGATTTTCTCGAGCGAGGCCGCATGATCAATCCCGACGCGCTCGCGCCCCTTTTGGCGGGCGACAACGCAGCGCATTTCAAGGCCGCAGGAGAAGGCCGCCTCGTGGTGCCGCATTGCCGTGCTTGCGCCCACTACTGGTTCCCCGCCGCGCCCATCTGCCCCAGATGCATGAGCGAGGCCCTCGGCTGGGCCGAGGTGTCGGGCCGCGCCACGCTGTGGTCGTGGTGCGAGTTCCATCGACCCTACTTCAAGACCCTGCGCGACAAGGTGCCCTACGTGGTGGTCGCGGTAACGCTCGACGAAGGGCCGCAACTCTATGGCAACCTGATCGACGCTGCGCCGGCCGACCTTGAGGTCGGCATGCGGCTGGAAGCGGCATTTACCAGCGGCGAAGGTGGCGCAGGGATGGTCAATTTCCGCGCCCTGCGCGGCTGACCTCGACCCACGCACATGCAGAAGAGGAGTACATCGAAGTGAACAGGATGCCGGCGGCCCGCACACTTCCGCAACTGGTAGGCGAACTTGCGGAAGCCTGGGGTCCGCGTCCGGCGCTGTCCGGCGCGGGGCGCGCGCTCACTTATGGACAGATGCGGCAAGAGGTGTGGTGCATCGCGCGCCGCCTGCATCGTCTGGGGGTGCGCGCCGGCGACAAGGTCGGCATTCTCATGGGCAACCGCGTCGAATGGGTGACCGGCTGTCTGGCCATCACCAGCCTGGGTGCGGTGATGGTGTCGCTCAATACCTGGGCCTCGGTGCGCGAACTGCAGTACATGCTGGCGCACTCGGAGACCCGCACCCTGATCGCTTATCCCACTTTTCTGAAGGCGGACTATGGCGCCATGCTGCGCGCGCTTGAACCCCACGCGCAACAGCTGCCGCATTTGCGCGAGATCCTCGGCAGCGGCGCGACCTTGCCGCAAGGCTGGCTGCCGCTGTTCGACGGCACATCCAAATACGACATCACCTGCGACGCGGAGATCGCCTCCGCTTTCGCCGCCGTGCGGCCGGAAGACATCGCCTACCTGCTCTACACCTCGGGGTCGACGGCGCAGCCGAAGGGCGTGCAGTTGCAGCACTACCCGCTGATCGAAAACCTGTGGAACATCGGCGAGCGCATGCTGGTGACCGAACACGACCGCCTGTGGCTGGCGGTGTCGCTGTTCTGGGGCTTAGGTTGCTCCAACGCACTGTTCAACCTGCTGACCCACGGCGGCAGCATTGTCTTGCAGGAAGCCTTCGAACCCGGCGCAGCGTTGCGCCTGATCGCTCAAGAGCGCTGCAC
>JAYVST010000316.1:0-2651 GCA_043775255.1 Burkholderiales bacterium | reverse complement strand
TGTATCTGGGCGAGAAGACCGGCAAGTTCATGCCGCCGGCGCAGGATCGCGGTGCGCTGCTTTCATGGCTGATGTTCGTTGCCACCGGCGTCGGTCCGTTCTCCGGTCAGGCAGTGCACTTCAAGCATATGGCAACCGAGAAGGTGCCCTATGCGCAGAACCGCTACCAGTACGAAGCAGAGCGCCACTTCGGCGTGATCGAGGCGCATCTGGCGAACCGCCGCTACATGGTAGGCGACACTTACACCATCGTCGACATGGCCTTGTGGGGCTGGTCGCGCATGTTGCCATTCGTGCTGGGTGAAGAGGCCTGGGCGAAGTACCCCAACCTGAAGCGCCTCACCGACGAGATCGGCGCACGGCCGGCGGCGGCGAAGGCGGCGACGCTCAAGGACAAGTTCACCTTCAAGGCGACCATGGACGACGAGGCGCGGGCCCATATGTTCAAGCATCTGGAACGAAATGCCGCCTAAGTTAGCCGGATCGCAGCGGGTGGCGACAATGAAACCATTGAGTTCGGAAGCTCAAAAGCGTCGAGGTGCGAAGGCATCACAAGGGTTGCTGTCCGGACATATTGCGATGCCGGTGTCCGGATCGACTGCGACTCAATGGTTGCTCAACCATCGGGCGACGCCGGGAAAGCCCAAGTCCGCGCTTGACCGCGCGTTGAAGGAAGAGCGCGATTCGTGGAATTGAGCGCCGCGCATTAGACGAGCGCGAGAAATTCGCGGGGCTTAGTGTCGTCAACGAAGACGTGAGGCCCGCAGTTTCTCTTTGATGCGGGCACTGTGGCTTGACCCGAGTTCGGATTCGCCACTGCCGAGTACGGCTCCCGTAGCCTCCAGTTCGGCCATGATTTTCAGGTAATGGCGGTACGGATCCAGCCGGGCGCAGTCGTCTGCAAGAGCCTTCTTGACCACATCGCGCAACCACTGGCTGCGCGTCATGCCATTGGCGCGCGCCAATGCATCGATGCGGGCAAGCTGTTCGTCAGGCAGGCGGAGTGAGAGCATGGCAGGCCCGACCTGTGGTGGGGCAAGAAATCGCAATGCGCAAACGTACTACACGCTTGCCTGCCCCGCAACCGCTACTCGTCACTTCCCCTGAAACTGCGGTGGCCGCCTTGCCGCCATCGCCGCCACGCCTTCCTTGAAGTCCGCGGTCTTGTAGTGCGCGTTCTGCTGCACGCTCTCGTGGGCGACGGCATTGCGGATCTCGTCGACCAAGCCGGTGCGGAGCGTCGCGCGGGTGGCCATCACCGCCAGCGGTGCAGAGCCGGCGATCTCGGCGGCCAGCTTCACCGCCTCAGCGCGCACCTGGTCGGCCGGCGCCAGCACGTCGACGAGACCGATGGCGTGCGCCTCCGCGCCATCGATGCGCCGGCCGGTGTAGAACAAGAGTGACGCCTTCTGCATGCCGATCACCCGCGGCAGGGTGACGGTCAAGCCGAAGCCGGGGTGGAAGCCAAGCCGGTTGAAGTTGGCGGAGAAGCGCGCCTCCTTGCAGGCGACGCGGAAATCCGCCACCAGTGCCAAACCCAGCCCGCCGCCGATCGCCGGCCCGTGCACCGCCGCGATGACCGGCTTGGTGCAGGAAAACATGCGCGCCGCTTCGCCATAGAGGGGATTGACGCGGCGCGGGCTGTCGGCTAAGTCGCGCCGGTTGGGGTCGGTGAAATTGGCGCCGGCGCAAAACGCCGTGCCTTGCGAGCACAGCACGAGGGCGCGGCATTCCGGGTCGGCCTCGAGCGCCTCGAAACTGTCGGCTAATTCCTTCACCAACTTGAAGTCGAAGAAGTTGTGCGGCGGGCGGCAAATCTCGACGATGGCCACGTGACCATCGCGTGTGATGGCGACGTCGAGTCCGGCCTGGGGTTCGCTCATGCTGCTTTCTCCGTGGCCGCGCCCATGGCGGCGAACTGTTTGCGGGTGATTGAAGGCCAGAAATCGGCCGCTCTCCCCTCAATGGCGGCGCGGCCGAGACGCTTGGCCCACCAGGCGTCGGCGCCGCAGGCTTCGCGCCAGGCCCACAGGCGGCGGGTGGCGTAGTTGAGGTGGTGCTCGTAGGTGAAGCCGATGGCGCCATGCACCTGGTGCGCGATCGAGGTGGCGCGGGTGGCGGATTCGCCGCAGCGAATTTTCGCGACCGCAGCGGAAAACAACGCCGCCGGGCAATCGCGCGCCGTCACGCTCGGCGCGTCGGCGCACGCGACCAGCGCGGCGATGCGCGCGGCGGCCACGTCGCCGGCCATCTGGGCCAGCTGCTGCTGGATCGCCTGGTTCTTGCCGATCGGCCGGCCGAACTGCACGCGGTCGCAGGCGTATTGCACTGACTGTTCCAGCAGCCATTCCAATGCGCCGGCCATCATCGCGCTCTTCGCGATCGCGCCCAGGGTGCGGATCGGATCAGCCAGGGCGGGCAATGGATTGGCGAAGCATGCAATGCAGGCCACGCCCGAGAGCGCGACTTCATCTTCCGGTTCGCACGCCGGGTTCAGGCGCTGCGTGATGTGTACGGTCTTGTCGTCGGCTAAGTCGATCAGCGCAAACGCGCCATCGACGGCCACCAGCGCATGGCGACAATGGCGCGCCCAGGCCACGCGCGGCGCCGTGCCGGTCAGTCGCGCCGGCGTTCCCGCTCCGGTGATGCCT
>JAYVST010000315.1:0-2782 GCA_043775255.1 Burkholderiales bacterium | reverse complement strand
AAGGCCAAACTGGCGACCGCGCGTTTCTACTTCGCCCGCCTGCTGCCGGAAACCGACATGCTGGCCAAGCGCATCAAGACCGGCTCCAAAAACCTGCTGTCCCTCGAAGCAGAGTTGTTCTGACCAAGGAAACCACCATGGCAAATTTCATCGTGAACAAAGTGGCAGTGTTAGGCGCCGGCGTGATGGGCGCGCAGATCGCCGCGCATCTGGTCAACGCGAAGGTGCCGGCGATCCTGTTCGACCTGCCCGCCAAGGAGGGGCCGAAGAGCGGGATCGCCATGAAAGCGATCGATGCCCTGAAGAAACAGAACCCGGCGCCCTTGGGCGTGCCGCAACTGGCCGACTTCATCGAGCCGGCCAACTATGAGGACGACCTGGCCAAACTGGCCGGCTGCGACCTCATCATCGAGGCGATCGCCGAGCGCATCGAGTGGAAGCACGACCTCTACCGCAGAATCGCCCCGCACGTGGCCGCCAACGCGATCCTCGCTTCCAACACTTCGGGCATACCGATTCATAGCCTGGCTGAGGCGCTGCCGGCAGAATTGAAGACGCGCTTTTGCGGCGTGCATTTCTTCAACCCGCCGCGCTACATGCATCTGGTGGAGATGATCGGCATCGCCGGCACGGCGCCGGCCATCCTCGACAACCTCGAAACCTTCCTCACCAGCACGCTGGGCAAGGGCGTGCTGCGCGCCAACGACACGCCCAATTTCATCGCCAATCGCGTCGGTACCGCCGGCATGGCGATGACGCTTTTCAATGCCGAGCGCCTGGGCCTGACCTTCGATGTCGTCGACGACCTGACCGGCGCCAAGATCGGCCGCGCCAAGTCCGCCACCTTCGGCACCGCGGACGTGGTGGGTCTGGACACCTTGGCCAATGTGATCAACACGCTGAAGAACACCTTAGAGGCCGACCCCTGGCACAAGTACTTCGACCATCCGGCCTGGCTCAAGACCCTGTTAGACAAGGGTGCGCTGGGCCGCAAGACCAAAGGCGGCGTGTTCAAGAAGGTCGGAAAAGACATCCTGATGTTCGACCCCAAGAGCGGCGACTACGTGCCGGGCAAGGGCAAGGCGGCCGCCGAAGTGGACAAGATCCTGAAGAAGAAGGAGCCGGGCGAGCGCTTCAAGCTGTTGCGCGAATCGGCCCATCCACAGGCGCAGTTCCTGTGGGGCATGTACCGCGACACCTTCCACTACATCGCCGTGCATCTGGCGGAAATCGCCGACACCGCACGCGACGTCGACCTCGCCATGCGCTGGGGCTTTGCCAACAAGATCGGTCCGTTCGAGTTGTGGCAGCAGGCCGGCTGGGCACAGGTGGCCGATTGGGTGCGCGAAGACATCGCGCAGGGCAAGACCCTGACTGCCGTGCCGCTGCCCGCGTGGGTGTTCGACAACCCGTCCGGCGTGCACACCGCTGCCGGCTCGTGGTCGGCAAAGGAGGGGCGCCACAAGCCGGCCTCGCCGCATCCGGTCTATCGGCGCCAGGCGCTGCGCGCCGGCGTACTCGGCGATGGCTCGGTCGATCCTGCGAGCGCCGGCAGCACCGTGCATGAAGACGACGGCGCGCGTTTGTGGCATCTGGGCGACGGCGTGCTGATCGTCTCGTTCAAGTCCAAACTCAATGTGCTGGGCGCGGCACAGATCGGCGCCCTGCACAAGGCGCTGGACCTCGCCGGCGCCGGTTACAAGGCCGTGGTCATCTACCAGACCGGCGCCTCCGAAGGCGGCGCATTCTCCGTCGGCGCCGACCTGCAGTCGATGCAGCCGATGATCCAGGAACATGGTTTGGACATCGTCGAACCGGAAATTCGCAAGTTGCAGTCCGCCTTCATGCGCATGAAGTACTCGCCGGTGCCGGTCGTGGCGGCAGTGGCCGGCCTGGCGCTGGGCGGCGGCAACGAAATGCAACTGCACGCCACCAAACGGGTGGCGCTGCTGGAGTCCTATATCGGCCTGGTGGAGGTAGGCGTC
Organism: Burkholderiales bacterium; assembly: GCA_043775255.1. Lineage (GTDB taxonomy): Bacteria > Pseudomonadota > Gammaproteobacteria > Burkholderiales > JAEUOS01 > JAEUOS01. Next base: position 797 of record JAYVST010000315.1, on the reverse strand, counting down.
GGCCTGATTCCCGCCGGCGGCGGCTTGAAGGAAGCCGCTCTGCAGGCAGCGACACAGGCGCAGGCGATCGGCTCGACCAATCTGCTCGACTTCGTCAAGGGCCGCTTCCAGACCATCGCCACGGCAACGGTCGCCAAGAGCGCAATGGAAGCCCGCGCACTGGGCTTCCTGCAACCGACCGACACCATCGTCTTCAACCCTTATGAGCTTCTTCACGTGGCGCGCGCCGAGGCGCTGGCATTGGCCGAAGCCGGCTATCGGGCGCCGCTCAAGTCGAAGTTTCCGGTCGCCGGGCGCGCCGGCATCGCCACCATCAAGGCGTCGCTGGTGGGCATGCGCGACGGCGGTTTCATCAGCGAGTACGACATGCTGCTCGGTGAACGCGTCGCCTATGCCATGTGCGGCGGTGACGTCGAGCCAGGGAGCTTGGTCGACGAGGAATGGATCCTCACGCTGGAAGCACGCGGCTTCATGGATTCGCTCAAGGACGAGCGCACCCAGGAGCGCATCTACACCATGCTCACAACCGGCAAACCGCTACGCAACTGACACTCCCTCTCCCGCGCAAGTGACACTCCCTCTCCCGCGCAAGTGACACTCCCTCTCCCGCCTCGGCGGGAGAGGGCCGGGGTGAGGGCAGGGCCAACGCCACCCGCACCCGGCAATCAACGTCAACCCCTCACCCCAACCCCCGCGAGCGGGAAGATCGAAACAACCCCTCACCCCAACCCTCTCCCCGCGAGCGGGGAGACCGAAACAACCCCTCACCCCGACCCTCTCCCCGCGAGCGGGGAGAC
>JAYVST010000314.1:0-4802 GCA_043775255.1 Burkholderiales bacterium | reverse complement strand
GCTGCCGATCGATTTCCTGCCCGCAGCCGGACCGCCAGCGCGTCAAGCCGGGGGCCGTCCACCACGACCGGCCAGATCGGGATCCGCTTCATCCCTTGCCTGTGCACCGCCGGGCAACCAACGCCGCGACGTGCGTCGCCCGACTATGCGAACCTTGCGCCGCGCACGAACTCGATGACTTCGTCGGCGCTCGCGAAACGCCCGGCGGCCTGCTTGCACATCATCCTGTCGATCAGCGGCTGAAAGCGCGCGAGGTCGCAGGTGAGCACGGGCACCGGGCTTTGCACATGCTGCTGCAGGAGGGCCATGGCCGAATCGGCCTCATAGGCATGCCGTCGTGCCAGCATTTCGTAGAACATCACGCCGAGGCTGTAAATGTCGGCGCGCTGGTCGGTCGGAATGCCCAGCGCCTGCTCGGGCGATAGATAGTAGGGGGTGCCGAGCACATCACCGTGCTGGGTAGGACTGTGTTTGTCGCCGACCCGCTTGGCGATGCCGAAGTCAGCGATGGCCAGGCTGCCGTCTTCGCGCAGCATGATGTTGTCGGGTTTGAGATCGCGGTGCACGACGCCGGTCGCATGCACCGCCGCCAACCCGGCGGCCACCTCGATGAGCGCTGCGACCGCCATCTCGACGCTGCATCCTTGGCGCATCAGGCCACGCAGGTCACCGCCCGAAAAGTACTCCATGGCCATGTAGGCGTACCCGTCCTCATGGCCGTGCTGGTGAACCCGCGCCACATTGGGGTGCGAGATGCGCATCAGGAGCGCGTATTCCTGGACGAAGCGTTTGACCATCTCGCCTTCGTCCCTGCCGTTCAAGGGCAATAGCTTGAGGACCCGGCGCGTGCCCGAGCGCGCATGGTCGGCCAGAAAGACCTGTGCCACGCCGCCTTCGCCGACCTTGCGCAGGATGCGGTACCCGTCGATGGCGACCGGTGCCGCGACAGCCACATCCGGCTGCGCCTCCCGGTCTCGAACAACTTCCCGCGCTGTCGCGGCGACCTGGTGCGTCATAACCCCGACTTCTGCCCCGACTTCCGCCTCGACTTCTGCTTCGACTTCCAGCGCGACTGCCGGCGCGGCCATCGCCGAAATATCCGCTGTGCCGGTCTGTTGCAACGTATTCTGGGCTTCGATCAGGCTGGTGTTCGCGCCGATCGCGCGGACGATGTCGCCGTAGAAAGCGATCTCGCTGCGATCCGCACCGGCCTTTGGCCGCAACGCCGTGACCTCCACAATGTCGAGCAACCCGCTGCGTCCCTTGATGCTGATCTTTTCCCGTCGCCCGGCCGCGATGCGCGGCCCGACTTGTTGCAACGCCGCCTCGCTGCAGACAATGCCCCAGCCGAGTTCGCCGGCGCGCTCCTGCAGACGCGCGGCGACGTTTACGGTATCGCCAATGATGGTGCGTTCGGAGCGCCCACCGCTGCGGCCGTCGTGCAGGTTGCAGGTTGACACCTCGCCGGAATGGACGCCGACAATCGCCGTCAGGGCGGGAATATCATTGCTGCCCAGTTTGCCTGCGATCCATGGGCCGAAACGGTGCAGCGCCAGCACGCACAGGATGGCGGCCTTGACGGCACGCTCGGCATGTGTCGCGTTTTTGGCATCATTGCCGTCGAACATCGCGATGAATCCGCCATCTACGGTCTTGACGACCCAGCCGGAATTGCGCGCGACCACGTCGCCCACCTTCTCCTGGAAAGCACTGACCAGCGCGATCTGCTGGTCTTCTCCGAGCGCTTCGGCGATACGCACGAAATCGCGGATGGCAAAGAATACGACCGTACCGAGGGCATGCACCTCCTCGCCGTTGGCGCCGCCGGTCTCGGGGTACGGGGGCGGAACCGCGTATTGCGGCGCCATCGCCATGGTTTCGATTTGATCGGCCAATTCGGCGAGCGCCGCCGGGTCGCGAGTGGGACGCCGCGGCCGGCGCAGGCGCGCATGTTTGGTGACTGCGCGCAGCAGGTGGGCACGGTCGAACGGTTTGATCAGGTAGTCGGACACCTGCAGAGATCTGGAGCGCTCGCGCAAGCCCTCGTCTTCCATCTCGGTGAGAAATATGAACGGAATGGCTGCGGTCCGCTCGTTAGCGCGCAAGCCGGCCAGCATGCCGATGCCATCGATACGCGGCATCTGGAAATCGGAGACGATCAGGTCCGGCAAGGTTGCGATCGCCTGTTGCAGCCCGTCGACCCCGTCCTCGGCAGTCAGGACGTCATGCGCTTCGCTTTCTAGGTGCAGCGTCAGTAGCTGGCGGATGGCGGCATCATCTTCGACCACGAGTACTTTTGCCATGCTTTTCCCCTGTCCGACTCGGTCGCGTGGCGCCAGTGCCCGAGGTCGCGCTTTTCGCGCAAATCCGGGTAAGCTGGCCACTCGCCCATAACGGCTGCGTTTCCGGAAAACTGAACAAGCCATGCCCCTCCCTCCTTACGTGCTGCGCGGTGGCCGCGTCCAGCCAACCCCCCACCAGCCACCTGCCGCCTTGGATCTGCATATCGGCGCCGATGGCTGCATCGCAGGCCTGCTGGCGCCCGGCGCTGCGGCCGGCCCGTTACCTGAGGTCGAACTCGGCGGACGCCTGGTGTTGCCCGGCTTGGTCGATCCGCACCAGCATCTCGACAAATCACGCACGGTTGGCGCCGTGCCGAATCCGACCGGCGACCTTGAAGGCGCGATCAGCGCGTTTCGCGCCTATGCCGCGACGATGACGCGCGCCGACATCATGCAGCGTGCCGAACGCACCATCGCCGCCTGCAGCGCGCACGGCACGGTGGCGCTGCGCTCGCATGCGAACGTTGACCGGGAAACCGGCTACCGCGGCCTCGAAGCCCTGATCGAATTGCGCGAGCGCTGGAGCGAGCGCTTGAAGCTGCAGGTGGTGGCGTTTCTCTCCGGCAATGCGCCAGGCGCGCCGCAGGTCGGCGCCATGCTCGACAACTCGCTGGCGGCCGGAGCCGATGTGATCGGCGGCACGCCGGCACGGCTGGCCGACTACGAGCCCTTCCTCGACTTGCTGTTCGCGGCCGCAGAGCGCACCGGGCTGCCGATCGACCTGCATCTCGACGAGCACCTGGACGCGGACAACCTGCACTTCGAGGCGGTGATCGCGCGCACCCGCGCGCATGGCATGCAGGGGCGGGTGGTGGCCAGCCACAGCTGCGCACTGGCCGCCTTGCCGCCGGGCGAGGCGGCGCGCATCATCGAAGGGCTGGCGGCGGCCGGCATCGGCGTGATCGCGCTGCCGGCGGCCAACCTGTTCCTGCAGGGGCGCGATGCCAACCGGCTCGCGCCGCGCGGGGTGACCCGCGTCAAGGAATTGGCACAGGCGGGCGTGACGGTCGCCTGCGGTTCCGACAACATCCAGGACCCGTTCGTGCCGACCGGTTCGGGCGACATGCTCGAAATCGCGCGTTGGACCCTGCTGGCGGCCCATCTCGGATCGCACGAATTGGCGCGCGCCTTCGACATGGCAAGCGTCAATCCGGCGCGATTGATGGGCATCGATCGCGACTACGGCATTCGCACAGGCGCCCGTGCCGACCTGCTGATCACCGATGCGGACGATGCCGCAGCCCTGGTCGCGGGAGGTGCGCTCCAGCGCGCGGTCCTGTTCGGCGGCGTCGTAGTGGCCGGGACCCTATAGCGGTACGACGTTGGCGTGCTCCTGGCGGCCGCGGCGCTGTGGCGCACCAAGGTTGGTGTTCTCCTGGTGGCCGGGACGTTGTAGCGCACCGGCATTGGTTTCCTGATCGACGCCGCGCGGGTCCGCTTGCTGCGGGCGGGCCGCAGGGCGAGCAGGACCGGGCGCCGGCGCCGCGCGTGATAGCCTCGCGGCAGGCAGGTTTACAGACCCCACCCATGCGCAGAATCCTCTCGGCATCCGATCACCATCCGTTCCGTGGCATGGACGTACCTGCCTTGCTCGCAGAGCGGGCCCGCTCGCGGCGCGACCATCCCTTCATCGTCTGGGCCCCCTTCGAGGGTTCGCACGAGACCATCGGCTACCGGCAATTCCACGAGCGCGTCGGCCGCGTCGCCGGGGGCATGGTGCGGCGCGGCGTGCGCGCCGGCGTGCGTGTCCTGATCCATCTGGAGAACTGTCCCGAAGCGCTCCTGGCCTGGTATGCCTGTGCCTGGATCGGTGCAGTGGCCGTGACCACCAACGCGCGTGCCTCCGATGACGAACTCGCCTACTACGCCGACCATTGCGACGCCGTGGCAGCCATCACCCAACCGAAATTCGCCGAGCGGGTGGCAGCCAGTTGCCGCGCGCTGCGCTGGGTGGCGGTGAGCGCCACCGACAGCGGCGCCATGCCTGCCCGCGTAAGCGCCGTGGCCGACAGTTTCGCCGCGCTCGATGGCCCGGCGCCGCTGCCGCGCACGCCCGACCCGCTGGCGCCATGCAGCGTGCAATACACCTCCGGCACCACCGCGCGCCCCAAGGCGGTGTTGTGGACCCATGCCAACGCCCTCTGGGGCGCGCGCATCAACGCCGCCCATGAAGACCTGCGCGCCGCGGACGTGCACCTGGTGACTCTGCCCCTGTTCCACACCAACGCCCAGGCCTACTCGGTGCTGGCCTGCCTGTGGGTGGGCGCCACGGCGGTGGTGCAGCCGCGCTTTTCCGCCAGCCGCTTCTGGCCCGCATCGCTGCAATACCGCTGCACCTGGACCTCCCTGATTCCGTTTTGCGTCAAGGCCCTGATGCAGCAGGACCTGCCGCCGCGCCATCACTATCGCTGGTGGGGCTCGGCGGTGAGCGCGCCGCCGGCCGACGCGCATTTCGGCGTG
>JAYVST010000313.1:0-2826 GCA_043775255.1 Burkholderiales bacterium | reverse complement strand
ATCGCAGGTGGCGGGAAATGCCGGCCACGCGTTCCATGAGGAGGCCCAGCACGATGGTGAAGGCGATCAACAGGCCCGACGCGGCCGCCGCGCGCACGTCGAGGCTGGCCTCGATGATGTGCCACAGGCGGATCGGCAGCACCTCGCTCCTCGCGTCCGAGAGCAGGAGCGAGATCGCGACGTTGTCGAACGACGCCATGAAGGCGATGAAGGCGCCGGCCGCGATGCCCGGTGCGATCAGCGGCAGCGTGATGGTGAAGAGCACGTAGCGCGGGCCCGCGCCCAGGCTCATGGCGCTCTCGCCCAGCGCGGGATCGAGCTGCATCAGGCTGGCGGTGGTGGTGCGCAGAATGTAGGGCGTGGTGATCGCGATGTGGCCCACCACCAGCGTGGAGAGCGATAGGCCGGTGCCGGCGAGATTGAAAAGCACCAACAAGGCCAGCCCCAGCGCGAGCGTCGGCAGCATCAGGGGCGACATGAAAATCGAGTCGAGCAGCCGCGCCCACAGCTCGCGCCGCCGCGCGAGCCCGAGTGCCGCAGCGACTGCCAGCAGCACCGAAATGCCGGTCGCGGCGAGCGCCACTTTCAGACTGGTAAGCGCGGCCAAGACGATTTCAGGCGAGTCGTTGATCAGCGCCAGATACCAGCGCACCGAATAGCCCGACGGCGGGAACTTGAGCGAGAACGCGCTGGTAAATGACGTGATCAGCACGATCAACGTAGGCGCGACCAGAAGAACGATGGCGATGCCGCCCAGGAGCCCGAACACGGCATTGAACGACCAGCGTTCCAGCTTCGAGACGGCCGGTTCGGCCGCGAGCAGACGCGCATCGGCGTTACGCATGGGCGATCCCTGCGACCCGGCGACCGAGCAGGTTCAAGGCCGTCACGATGGTGAGCACCGCCACCAGCAGCAGCACCGCGATGGTGGCGGCGAACGGGTAGTTGTTGGACTGGATCGCCTGTTGGTAGATGTAGAAGGGCATGAACATCAGACGCCCGCCGCCCACCAGCGTCTGGGTGACAAACGCGCTGGCGGCCGCCGCGAACACCAGGAGGCACCCGGCTAAGAGGCCCGGCATGGAAAGCGGCGCGGTCACCATGAAGAAAGTGCGCCAGCGCCCGGCACCGAGCGACAGTGACGCCTCGCGCAGCGCCGGCGAAATGTTGGACAGCGCCGTGATCAGCGGCAGCACCATCAGCGGCATTTCGATCTGGGCCAGCGCCACCACCACCGCGGTGGGGGTGTAGAGCAGTTTCAGCGGTGCGTCGATCCAACCCAAGCCCAGGAAGGCCTCGTTGAGGATGCCCTGGCGTCCGAGGATCACCACCCAGGCGAAGGTGCGCACCACGGCGCTGGTAAGCATGGGCAGCACGATGACGAGGATCAGCACCCGCTGGACGTTGCGCGAAGCCTGCGTGTACAGGTAGGCCAGCGGATAGCCGATCAGGAGCGCCACCAGCGTTGTACGTAGCGCCAGCCAGAGCGTCTGGCCCAGCACGCCCAGGTTGAAACTGTCGCCCAGAAACTTGGCGTACTGTGCGGTGCCGGCCACCTTCATTTCAATGTCGTTGTGCAGGCTGACGTAGCCCAGCAGCAACAGCGGCATCAGCACGAACACCGCGAAGAACAAGGCCAGCGGCAAGGCCGGCAGAAATGCCATCGACGCCATCGGTGGCCTCATGCCGCGAACACCGCCGGCAACGCGCCGGACTTGAGGACCAGCCGCACTTCGGCGCCGATCGCCACACGGCCGGTGCTGCTGCGCTCGCTCTGCATCTTCACTGCCGTGCCGTCGCCCAGCACCAGTTCATTGACCACCGTGGGCCCCAGCGGCAAGGACATCACGAGGCGCGCGGCGATGCCGGCCTCGCCTACGGCGGCGAAACGCAGGTGCTCCGGGCGCACCGAAAGCGTCACCGCCCCCGCGCGTGAACACGGCGCCGCCTGCGCGAGAGTCCAGCGCTCTCCGGCTGCGAGATCGACCGTTGCGGCGCCGTCCGCACCCGGCGACAGGCGACCGGGCAGCAAATTGGAAGTGCCGACGAAGCCGGCCACGAAGCGCGTGGCCGGGCGATCGTAGATTTCGTCGGGCGTACCGAACTGCTCGACCCGGCCGCCATTCATCACGGCAATGCGATCGGCCATGCCCAATGCCTCTTCCTGATCATGCGTGACCATCACGGTGGTGATGCCGAGTTCGCGCTGCAGGCGCTTGACCTCGATCTGCATGTCCAGCCGCAGGTTCTTGTCGAGCGCACCGAAGGGTTCGTCAAGCAGCAACACGCGCGGACTCACCGCCAGGGTGCGTGCCAGCGCTACCCGTTGCTGCTGGCCACCCGATAGTTCACGCGGGTGGCGTGCCTCGAAGCCTTCCAGACGCACCAGGGACAACATGCGTTTCACGGTTTCCCGCACAACGCTGCGTTCGGCGCGGCTCGCTTTCAGGCCGTAGGCGACGTTGGCCGCCACGGTCATGTGCGGAAACAGCGCGTAGTTTTGAAACACGATGCCGGCGCCGCGTTGATTGGGTGGCAGCGCATCGACGGTGTCGCCGCCGATGACCACATGGCCGTCCTGCGCGCGCATCAGCCCGGCGATCACGCGCAGGAGCGTGGTCTTGCCGCAACCGCTCGGCCCCAGCAGGGCCACCAGTTCGCCGGCGCCGATCTGCATCGATACATCGTCCACCGCCAGGGTGTCGCCGTAGCGGTGACTGATGCGTTCAAGCGTCAGACGGGCGCCCGTAACGCCAGCGCCAGACGCGCTCATGTCGGACAACGGTTATGGGCCATCTTGCATCGGTATCACGAACCATGCCATCA
>JAYVST010000312.1:0-2142 GCA_043775255.1 Burkholderiales bacterium | reverse complement strand
GCGGCGGAATTGACCTTCACCGGCGACACCATCGGCGCAGAAGAAGCGCTCGCATGCGGACTGGTCTCGCGTGTGGTCGCGCCTGAAGAGTTGCTTGGCGCCGCCAACGCGCTGGCCGCGCGCATCGCCGCAAATCCCGGACCGGCGCTGCGTATGTCCAAACGCCTGCTCCGCGAGGGCCAGCATGTGCGGCTCGACACCCTGCTGGAAATGTCGGCTGCCTTTCAGGCGATCGCGCACCACACGCCGGAGCATGACGCGGCGCTGGCGGCCTTCCTGGAAAGCAAATAGGAAACCTGCCCGTCGTTGCGGGCGGGCCGACTCAGTCGGGCTCAGGCGTAACTGGCGGCGGTTTTTTTAGGATGTCGCCCGCCTTCTTGCCGCGCGACAAATTCCACAGCCAGAGCGCGTAGCCGGACACGCCGTACATCACAAACAGGCTGAAAAGCGTCAGCGGCGGGTAGGAAGAGATGACGAAAATGGCGATGGCGAGCAAGAAGATCACAACCACCGGCACGCGCCGGGTACGGCTGACATCCTTGAAGCTGTAGAACGGCACTGAAGACACCATGGTGATGCCGGCATACAGCGCGAGAAACCAGCCGATGTAGCGCAGGTAATAGTCGTCGAGCGGGAATTTGTTGTCGTCCGCCAGCCAGACGAATCCGATCAGCAGGGCGGCCGCAGCAGGGCTCGGCATGCCCTGGAAAAAGCGCTTGTCGACCACGTCGATATTGGTGTTGAAGCGCGCCAAGCGCAGCGCGGCGCCGGCGCAGTAAACGAAGGCCGCGAACCAGCCCCAGCGGCCGAAGGGTTCCAGGCCCCATTTGTAGACGATCAGGGCAGGCGCGGCGCCGAACGACACCATGTCGGCCAGGCTGTCGTATTGCGCGCCGAAGTCGCTCTGGGTATGCGTCATCCGGGCGACCCGGCCGTCTAGCGAATCCATCACCATGGCGACGAAAATCGCGATGCACGAGTGCTCGTAGTCGCCTGCCATCGCCTGCACGATCGCGTAGAAGCCGCAAAACAGGCAGGCAGTGGTGAATGCGTTCGGCAGCAGATACACGCCGCGTCGGCGCAACATGCGTGCGCGGCTGATGTCGGGCGGCAATTCATTCAACGCCATCCACCCACCTCCGGCGACAAACCCCTGTCATTGGTGAAATCGGTCATTGCTTCTTGTCTTCGTCCTTCATCCGGTCGACGCCCTGCAGGATGGCGCGGTCGGCGCCGGCGGCGGCACGGTCGATGGATTGTTTCGGAATATTCCCAAGGTCTTTGGCAGCTTTGGATTCCGGCACCTTGTCGCCGCATCCGGCGCACAGCGCGACTGCCACGGCGAAAATGAAAGGTCGCATCGGCGACTCCCGACTGAAATCAAGTGCCATTATGCCCCATGCGCATCGCGCAAAATGCGCAATGCCCGCCTTGTGGGCGGGCATTGCGGCAGACGCAAGATGTATCGCTCTTGCCGGCGTGCTATTTTCGACCGGGTCAGTTGCGCGAACGGTCGACCAAGGCCTTCTGCTTGATCCACGGCACGGAGCAAGGGGTTTCGCGGAGCACTGCTCCGCGCCTTGCGACGCCCCGAACGCTTGCAAGCGTTCGGGGCATGATGCCGCTCTGGCTCCCGATTCGCGGGTCAGCCTAGTTGCGCGAACGGTCGACCAAGGCCTTCTGCTTGATCCACGGCATCATCGCGCGCAGCTTTTCGCCGACGATCTCGATGGAGTGCTCCCCGCTCAGGCGACGGCGCGACAAAAGTGTGGGTGCACCAGCACGATTTTCGAGAATGAAGCTCTTCGCATACTCCCCAGTCTGGATGTCCTTGAGGATCTGCTTCATCACCTTCTTGGTCTCGTCGGTAATGATTCGCGGACCGCTGACGTACTCGCCGTATTCCGCGTTGTTGGAGATCGAGTAGTTCATGTTGGCGATGCCGCCTTCGTAGATCAGGTCGACGATCAGCTTGAGTTCGTGCAGGCATTCGAAGTAGGCCATCTCCGGGGCATAGCCGGCTTCGACTAAGACTTCGTAGCCGGTCTTGATCAACTCGACCGTACCGCCGCACAGGACGGCCTGCTCGCCGAACAGGTCGGTCTCGGTCTCTTCGCGGAAGTTGGTTTCGATTACGCCGGC
>JAYVST010000311.1:0-5784 GCA_043775255.1 Burkholderiales bacterium | reverse complement strand
GTCTATCGCGTGCTCGACTGGTTGACCAGCGAAGGGCTGGCGCACAAGATCGCGGATGACGAGCGGGTGTATCGGTTTAGCGCCGTCGGTCGGCATGATGATCCGCATGCGCATTTCAAGTGCCGCGCCTGTGGCAGTGTTTTCTGCCTGCCGACCGCTGCGGCGCCGAAGCTCAAATTGCCCGCCGGTTTCAGAAGCGATGAGATAGAGCTCAGCGTCAAGGGTACCTGCGCGCGCTGCGCGCGCTGATTGCGTCGCGCAATCGGCGCGGCACGGCATGACCGGCAGCGGTTCGCTTGCAAGCACCCGCGTTTGCCGGGATCTCGGCCGAGTATGGCCTGTCACCCGGATCCGATCAGGCCGCGCAAGCGGCCAGCCATGCCGATTTCACCGCGTCACATGAGTCAATTGCTCCCGGCCCGGACAATTGCGCGCAGGTGAGTGAAACTGCATGATGGGTTTACGGGTCTGCGGCCGAGCCACAAGCGGACGGTCGGCCGGCGCGGACGGTGGGCCGGCGCGGACAGTCGGCGTGACGCCCGACGACGACGAAGACGCGCCCGCTCTCGCTTGAGAGGAGGCTACCCGTTCCCCACCGGCCGAAATTTTTCGCCAGTTCTGTTATCCTGCGGCGCCTTCGCTGGGCGACCCCGCAAGGAACGATCACAATGTCCACCCAAGTACCTGTCACCATACTTACCGGCTTCCTCGGGGCCGGCAAGACCACGCTCCTCAACCGCATCCTCTCGGAGGACCACGGCCGCAAGATCGCGGTGATCGAAAACGAGTTCGGCGAAGAGGGCGTGGACAACGACATCCTGCTGCGCGAGCAAGGCCAGGAACAGATCATCGAGATGAACAACGGCTGCATCTGCTGCACCGTGCGCGGCGACCTGGTGCGCATTCTCGGTGACTTGAAACGTAAACGTGAAGACAAGACGCTCGATTTCGAGCGCATCATCATCGAGACCACCGGCCTGGCCGACCCAGCGCCGGTGGCGCAGACGTTCTTCATCGACGACGGCATTGCGGAGTACTACTTGCTCGACGCCATCGTCACCGTGGTCGACGCCAAGCATGCCCAGACACAGCTCGACGAACATCGCGAGGCGCAGGAGCAGGTCGGCTTCGCCGATCGCATCCTGCTCTCCAAGGTCGATCTGGTGCCGGATGCGGAGCAGATCCTTCTCAAGGACCGCTTGAAGCGGATGAATCCGCGCGCACCGATCAAGGCGGTGCATTTTGGCGACACGCCGATCGACGACATCCTCGACATCCGCGGCTTCAACCTCAATTCGATCTTGGAGATCGAGCCCGGCTTTCTGGAAGACGACGAGCATGAACACGATGATCAGGTACAGTCGTTCGTCTTCAAGACCGACAAGCCGTTCGATTCGATGAAACTCGAGGAATTCCTCTCCGCCATGATCCAGGTCTACAGCAAGGACATGATGCGCTACAAAGGCGTGCTCAACATGGCAGGCCAGGATCGCCGCGTGGTGTTCCAGGGCGTGCACATGATGATGGGCGGCGATCTCGCCAAACCATGGGGTCCGGACGAGACCAGAACGAGTAAAATGGTGTTTATCGGGCGCAACCTGCCGAAGGACGTTTTCGTCAAAGGGCTGGAACTGTGCACTGTGGGTTAATCGCCGGCGCGCTGGCAAGCAGGGGAATGCAATGAGTGCGGTCAAATCCAAACAGCCGGTGAAGATACCGACCGAAGCCGAACTGTTGCGCATGCCGGTCAAGGATTACATGAACGAAGCCCAACTGGGTTTCTTCCGGCAGACCCTCCAGACCCTGCGCAACGAACTCCTGGCCAACGCCGGGGAGACTTCCGAGCATCTGCGTGAAACACCTTCCGTGCCCGACCCGGCGGACCGCGCCACTATCGAGGAAGAACACGCCCTCGAACTGCGCACCCGCGACCGCGAGCGCAAGCTCATGAAGAAGATTGAACAGTCCCTGGCGCGGATTGAATCCGGCGACTACGGATATTGCGACGAAACCGGCGAGCCGATCGGGCTCAAGCGCCTGCTGGCACGCCCCACCGCGACCCTATCGATCGAGGCGCAGCAGCGGCGTGAGCTCAAGCAGAAAATGTACGGCGAATAGGCAGCGCCTCGCTGCGGCACACAACGGGAACGCGCGCGGGTTGCGCCGGCCGGACTGGTCTTCGGCAATGCACGCTCGAGCGAAGATGACCCATCATTGTCAATATTTGAATCGTGCCACACGATCCAACGACAATGCGCCGCATTCTGTGGTAAAAGTTCTAGTCCACCGTCATGAAATTAGCTGCCTCTGCGGTTGTGTCATGCGCCGCCGTGCCTGAACGCCATCGTGGCATTTTCCCTGTTCAACAAGAAGGGTAACGAGCCGCCCGCGCCCGCCGGGCGCGCGCGTTCGCCCGCGCGCGGGCCGGCACGTGCCGATGGCGAGCAGGACCAGACGCCTGACAAGCCGCCCGGACGCAATGCCGGCGCGGCGGCAAAGACGGCAAGCGTCGCCATCGATCGCATCGAGGCTGAAATGGCCTCGATAGATCCGGGGCAACAGTTGGAACGCACCATCGGTGCGCGAGTGACTTCCAAGCCGTTGGTGGAACACGGCTTCCAGGGTGGCGCAAAGTCGAGCCGTCCCGCCAAGTCGGCCGCGACACCCGACGTGGCTGCCACGCCGGCCAGGAAACGCGAACCGGATTCCGTCATGATGATGGACATCCAGGAGAGCCCCTTCGAGGCCGCCCCCGCCCTCGAAGAAGCCGCGATCCTGTACGCGAACCGGCAGGATGCCGCCGCCCAGAGCGCCCTTGAAGAAGCAGTGGCGGCCGATGACATGCCCAGCCAAGCCGCGCGTCAGGCCTGGTTGATGCTTTTCGATCTGTTCGAGAACAAAGGGCGCCGCACTGAATTCGAAGCCGCTGCCATCGAGTACGCGGTTCGCTTCGAGACCTCTCCGCCCGCTTTCAACGATCGCTCCGAAGTCAAGTCGGCCATGCCGGCGCAGGCGAGTACGCCGCCTGTCATGCTCACCGGCAAGCTCGACGCGACGGCGGCGAAGCAGTTCGAACAGTTGCGCGTGGCGGCGACGAAACATCGCGCCCTGCGCATCGACCTGTCGAAGATCGAAGCGATCGCGCCGGAGGGCAGCGATCAGTTGCGCGCATGCTTGTCCAATCTGAAGAAATCCGGACATGAGGTATCGCTCATCGGCGCCCAGCACGCGATTGACCTCCTTGGCGGCCTGATCGAGATCGACAGGACCGATGTGCCCGCGACCTTCTGGCTGCTCTCGCTGGATCTTTACCAGGAACTCGGCCAGCAAGCGGAATTCGAAGAGGCGGCCCTCAACTATTGCGTCACCTACGAGGTGTCGCCGCCGTCCTGGATAGACCCACCGAAAGCGGAGGCTGCACCTTCGCCTGAACCGGCAACCCTGCCCGCAGACCAGCCTGCCGACATGTGCTGCCTCAAAGGCGAGATCGAAGGCAGCGCTGCAGCCGCCCTCAAAGGTATTGGCGAAGTCGCGGCGGAAGGCAATTCGGTAGTAATTGACGTCTATCACCTGAAACGGATGGACTTCATCGCGGCGGGTTCGCTGCTCAACCTGGTCGCCGCGATGAAGGCCGCCGGCAAATCTGTCGAAATCCGCAGCCCCAGCCCACTTCTGGCAACCCTGTTCGTGACCATGGGGTTCACTGCCTATGCGAAGCTGGCACGCCGCAACCAATAGGTTTCACCTCCCCCGAAATCCCGGTTTGCGCCCCCTTGAATGCGCGGCCGCGGCCCCCATCTGAGGCGGCTATGGAACAGTTTCACGGCACAACGATCGTTTCGGTTCGCCGCGGGCAGCAGGTCGCGCTCGGCGGCGACGGCCAGGTGACGCTCGGCAACATCATCATCAAGGCCGGCGCGCGCAAGGTGCGGCGGCTGTACCACGACCGCATACTCGCCGGGTTCGCTGGCGGCACCGCCGACGCGTTTACCCTGTTCGAGCGCTTCGAAGCCAAACTGGAAAAGCATCAGGGACACCTGCTGCGCGCAGCCGTCGAACTGGCCAAGGACTGGCGCACCGACCGCATCCTGCGTCGGCTTGAGGCCATGCTGGCGGTGGCCGACCGCGACCACTCCCTCATCATCACGGGTAACGGCGACGTGCTCGAACCCGAGCAGGGGATCGTCGCGATCGGCTCGGGCGGCGCCTTCGCGCAGGCAGCCGGCAAGGCTCTCCTGGAAAACACCGAACTGCCCGCCGCAGAAATCGTGAAGAAGGCGCTCGCCATCGCCGGCGAGATCTGCATTTACACCAATCAGAACCACACCATCGAAGTGCTGGAATAGCTGCGCGGACGTGCGCCGCGGCCAGCGCCGCGCCTTGCATTCATGGACCCGCGCCAACCTGCGCGGCACAGCCCGCTCCACGCAGACCGGCACCAGGACGCCAGCATGTCTTCCATGACCCCGCAGGAAATCGTTCACGAACTCGACCGCCACATCGTCGGCCAGGCGCGCGCCAAAAAAGCCGTCGCAATCGCGTTGCGCAACCGCTGGCGGCGCCAGAACGTGGCCGAACCGCTACGTTCCGAGATCACGCCCAAGAACATCCTCATGATCGGGCCCACAGGCGTGGGCAAGACCGAGATCGCCCGACGTCTGGCCAGGCTGGCCGATGCGCCGTTCATCAAGGTCGAGGCCACCAAATTCACCGAGGTAGGCTACGTCGGCCGCGATGTCGACACCATCATCCGCGACCTGGCGGAGGTGGCGATCAAGCAAACCCGCGAAGCGGAAATGAAGAGAGTGCGCGCGCGCGCTGCCGACGCCGCCGAAGAAAGGGTGCTGGATGCCCTGTTGCCGCCGGCGCGCGATTTCGGCTTTCACGCTTCCGCCGCCGACGAGCCGGAAAATGCCACCCGCCAGAAATTCCGCAAGAAGTTGCGCGAGGGCGAACTCGACGAGCGAGAGATCGAGATCGAGGTCACCCAGGCGCCGGCGCAGATGGAAGTGCTGGCGCCGCCCGGCATGGAGGAGCTGACGTCGCAATTGCAGGGCATGTTCGCCAACCTGGGCCAGGCGCGCAAGAAAGCCAAGAAGCTCAAGGTCAAGGATGCGCTCAAGGTCATGACCGACGAGGAAGCCGCGAAACTGGTCAACGACGACGACCTCAAGGCCCGCGCCATGCACAACGTCGAGCAAAACGGCATCGTCTTCATCGACGAGATCGACAAGATCGCCAGCCGCTCCGAAATGCAGGGCGCCGACGTTTCGCGCCAGGGCGTGCAGCGCGACCTGCTGCCGCTGGTCGAAGGCACCACCGTCACCACCAAGTATGGCTTGATCAAGACCGACCATGTACTCTTCATCGGCTCCGGCGCATTCCACTACGCCAAGCCTTCCGACCTGATCCCGGAGCTGCAGGGACGCTTTCCAATCCGGGTCGAACTCGAATCGCTTGGCGTGGCAGAGTTCGAGCAAATTCTCACCGCCACCCACGCCTCGCTGACTAAACAATATGAGGCCCTGCTCGCCACCGAAGGCGTGAGTCTGGCCTTTACCCCGGAAGGCGTGCGCCGACTCGCCGAGATCGCCTTTGCGGTCAACGAGAAGACAGAGAACATCGGCGCGCGCCGGCTCTATACCGTGATGGAAAAACTGCTCGAGGACATTTCCTTCGAAGCGGTGAAATCCGAAGGCCGCACCATCATCATCGACCCGGCCTATGTCGATGTACGGCTCGCCGAACTAGCGCAATCCGAGGATCTGGCACGCTACGTGTTGT
>JAYVST010000310.1:0-3177 GCA_043775255.1 Burkholderiales bacterium | reverse complement strand
TGGACCGCGTCGCCGCTGTCGAGAAGCAGCGCAGGGATGCGCCCGAGGGGATTGGCGCTATTGAGATTGGCATCGCCGTGGGTGGCGTCGACCGGCATGATTTCGACCTTTTCGGTAAGGTTCTTGATGACGATGGTCATCTTGACCTTGCGGCCGAAGGGGGAGGCGGGGCTGGACATCAGTTTCATTTACGGGTCTCTTGTTTGTTGGATTGACGAAAGAGTTGTTTGTTGCGTTGACCAAGGAGATGTTCGTTGCGTTGACTACCGGCGCTGGGCGGGCAATTGAACCGGACGCTTGCGAGAGGATGAACCAAGAGTCAATCGAAGCTGACGATCTCGACCCAGTTCGAACCCTTGCCGGTCGGGACTTTCTGCAGCATGGTCAGTGCGCCGCTCGACTGGTCGATCGCGTACACCGAAACGGTCTCCGACTTTTCACCCGACACCACCATGTACTTGCCTTTCGGGTCGATGGCGAAGCCGCGCGGCTGCTTCTCGGTGGGCGTGCTGGACTGGTAGGTCAGGTTGCCGGTGGCGGCATCCACACTGAGCGCGCCGATGCTGCTGCTGGTGCGCTCGGCCGCGTAGAGAAACCTGCCGTTCGGCGTCAGGTGCAGGTCGGAGGCCCAGATGTCGTTGTCGGTATTGCGCGGCGGCGGGCCGCCGGGGACGCCGACGGCGCCGCGCGGCGCGCCCGGCACCAGCTTGGCGTCGGGGGGCAGGGCGGAGACCGTGCCCTTTTCGGTGAGCAGACCCGTCTTCGCGTCGAGCGCCAGGGTGGTGACTGCTGCGGTCAACTCGTTCAACAGATACACGAACCGGTTGTCGTCGGAGACGATGATATGGCGCGGGCCGCTCATTGCCTTCATCTGCACCACCGCCGGGGTGTTCGATGCGAGCTTGCCGGTCTTCGCGTCGAACTTGAACTGAAAGATCTGGTCGGTGCCCAGGTGCGGCACGTACACGAAGCGGTTGGTGCGGTCGGTGACGATCGAGTGCGCATTGCGACCGGTGGGGATCACCTGCTTCGGGTCCGAGAGCTTGCCGTCGCGGCCGATGGCGTTGACGCCCACCTGGTGGCCGCCGTATGAAGCGCCAAGCAGAAAGCGCCCGCTCCGGTCCACGGTGATGTAGGGATAGCTCTCTGCGGTGGGTGCGCTCGACACCTGGGTCAGGGCGCCGGTCTTGCGGTCGATCGCGTAGGCAACGGCCTGGAAAGGCTTGGACCGCACCGCGGCAAAGAGGAAGCGGCGGTCCGGGCTTACCGCCATCGGCATGACGACCTTGCCGGCCTCGACGCGATTGCCGGGAGTCAGGCCGCCATCGGCGCCCATCGTGTAGGTGCCGATGTTGCCGTCTTCGGCGTTCGATACATAGACATAAGTGGCGCCCGACGCGGCGTTGGCGCAGAGCATCAGGGCGGAAACTGCGGCGGCCCTCTGCGATTTGGTCTTGGTCATGGCGGATCTCCGTGCGCCGGCCAAAACCGACGAGTTGGTGTGAATGCAAGAATCATACGTGGAAAGTGGCGCCGGCTACAGCGGTCCCGAGTCATGCGCAGACGTTCGTGAAAACAACTGTGAAGCGTTGACAAGGGTACGCGCAGGCAGGGGATTGAGCCGCGAAATACATGCCGCGCGCCGCAAGGCGCGGGTGGTTCGGGGCGCCGAGGACGTGGAGACTTGACGAAGGCCACATCGTGCTTGCCGCATTGGCGAGGCAAGCAACAGCTGCGGTCGCGCAAGCATTCGTTCGACCCGGTCATGCTGTGCGCGATGGCGCCGCAAGCCAGCTTGTGCTCCGTCTCCCCGCGCGGGTTATACTTTTGGTATGAAAACAGCCGTTTCCGTCCCTGACGATCTTTTCTCGGCGGCGCAGCGTCTCGCCAAGCGCACCAAGAAATCGCGCAGCCGCATCTTCAGCGAGGCACTACGGGAGTATGTCGCTCGGCACGCGCCGGATGAGGTGACCGAAACCCTGAATCGTCTCTGCGCCGACCTTGGCGTGCAGGAGGATGGGTTCGCCACCGCCGCCTCGCGCCGCGTCCTGAAGCGAAGCGAGTGGTGATTGCGCAGGGCGAGGTCTGGTGGGCCGACCTGCCGGAACCGACCGGCTCCGGGCCCGGCCTGCGCCGTCCCGTGGTAGTGGTGCAAGGGGATGCCATGAATCGAAGCCGGATCGCGACGGCAGTGTGCGTGCCGCTCACCAGCAATCTGCGTTGGGCAGAGGCGCCGGGAAACCTGCGCCTCGCGCCGCGCTTGACCGGGCTGTCGAAGGATTCGGTCGCCAACGTGACGCAGCTGGTCGCTCTGGACAAGACTCTGCTCACGGAGCGGACCGGAAAGCTCCCGCGCGCCAAAATCGACCTGCTGCTGTCCGGGATCGACATCATGTTGGGACGATAGCGATCGATGGCCGGCCGGAAGCGGCTCGATCTGGACGGGTCCGGCTGCGCACGTTTGAGTTGTGCAACCTGGACGGAGCGATACGTTCAGCCAGGTTGTACGCCGATCCAGTGGGGGATGGCGGTCTATCGTCGGGCAGGCCGGTTTCGCCTGGCTCTTCGTGATGGATTTGCGGCGCGAGTTCGACCGACCAACGGAACTGCCCGGCCGCTTCCGCAGCCGGACGCAGATTCTGCTCAAGGAAGAAAGTCTTGCCGACGCGTCGTTGCGCGAACAACGCCAGCGGGCGCTTAGGTTGAGCGTCAAGCAATGCCAGATAGCCGCTCGCCAGCCCCGAACAGCGGACCTGCAGATCATCGAAGGGGAGCAACGGCGTTGTCAACAATTGACACTAAAACAGCAATGCATAAATAATTGCTGAGTTTGCGACCATTGTCGAAAAACTGCGATTCGGCAGCAACGCACCGCCCGCGCCATCCCGGCGCTGGCCCGGCGCCGGCTTCAGGAACCGCTCGACGCCACCTGCGACTGCGGAAAGTTCTGCAAGCCGACTTGGTCGATCAGGCCGAGATTGGTCTCCAGCCAGTTGATGTGCTCCTCCTCGAACTCGAGGATGTCATCGAGCAACTCGCGCGTGATGGTGTCACCGACCTTCTCGCATTGCGCGACCCTGCCTCAGGTTGCACGGCGCAATGTGAGGTTGAAGCGGAAGCGGCCGGTCATCGCATGCGAGCCCTCCTTCAATGCCAGCACGCCGTGATAACGCAGCC
>JAYVST010000309.1:0-1676 GCA_043775255.1 Burkholderiales bacterium | reverse complement strand
CAAACAGCTGGTTGATGACGCCGAAATCCGGGTTGTACATGAGCTTCCAGATCGCGCCGATGACAATGCCCGGAATCAGGATGGGAAGCAGGAAGATCGTGCGGTACGCGACGCGGCCGCGCACCGCGCGCGAGACCAACAGCGCCAGCACCAGGCCGATCAGCATCTCGCACGCGACCGCAGCGGCAGCGAACAGCGCCGTGTTGCCCAGCCCGGCGCGAATGAGCTGGTCGCGCCCGATCTCCGCGAAATGCGCCAGACCGGTGAATTTCCACTGCGCGCTGCCGCCTTCCCAGCGTATGTCGTGCACCGACATCGCGATAAGGTTGACGATGGGCAATGCCGTCAGCAGAAGGTAGACCGCTGCCGTCGGCGCTAAGGCGATATGGCGCCAGCGGCGCGCGTCGCCCAGCAGGTGGCCGTTCATGCCCGGCGCGGACCAGGAATGGCGCTGCGGGCTATTTGAGGTCCGGCAGCTTCCCGGTCTTGTAGCCGCCCTTGCGCATGATGTCGGCGATTTCACCGGCCATTGCGTTGAGCGACTCGGCCGTGCCCTTTTCGCCTATCAGCGCCTGATTCAGACGCAATTCGAGCACCGAGACTATCTGCGGGCCCTCGGGCACGGTGTACATCGAGCGCGTATTGGGTGCGGAATCGACCATCGCCTTCATCCAGCGATGCTCGGTCTTCTTCGACAATTCGGACTCGAGGGTGTCCATGCGGATCGGCGGCGCGCCGGCGGCGGCGACGACTTGCTGCGCCTTTGCGGTCTGGAACCATTTGAGGAAGGCCAGAGCGGCGACCTGTCGGTCTTTCGGAATGTTCTTCGGGATCGCGCCGATGAAATGCCCCAGCGTGGGCGACGGCTTGCCGCCCGCAGCGTGCGGCAGGACCGCCACGTTGATCTTGCCCACCACGGCGGACTTGGTCGGATCGTCCATTTGCGACCAGGCCGCGATCACCGGCGTGCCGTGCGCGGCACGGCCGGTCACCAGCGCCTGGATCACCTGCGCCTGGCCGTAGCTGCCCGGGTTGGGCGGGCCGACCTTCTTCGCCATCTCGACATAGGTATCGAGCGCTTTCTTCGCCTCGGGGCTGTTGATGGTGACGGTGAAATCACCTGCGCGTTCGTCCTTGAAGATCGCCCCGTTGTGGCTGTGCAGGTAGGGCATCCAGTCATAGGAAATGTCGGAAGCGCTGCGTGCGCCGCGAAACACCATGCCGTAGACGTTGGGCGGGTTGTGCAGCTTTTGCGCGTTGGCAAGCAACTGGTCCCAGGTTTCGGGCACCTTGAGGCCGGCCTGCTGGTAGAGGTCGGCACGATAGAACAAGAGCTGTATGTTGCCGTTGAGCGGCACGCCGTAGAGCGCGCCGGTCTTCGCGCTGTTGGTCTTGCTTTTTGCGTCCCAGTAGGCGGTGTCGTCATACGAGAGCACCTGGGCGTCGAGCTTGAAGCCGGGGTCGATGTCGCCCAGCGGCACCAGAAAGCCGCCGTGATAAAACTCCGCCAGCCAGGTCGAGTTCATCACCAGGATGTCGAACTGGCCTTGCGACGAGCGCACCGAGTTGCGCTGCTTTTCCGCGCTGCCGGCAAACGGATTGACGTCGAGCGTGACCTTGTTGCCGGTCTCCTTTTCGTAGGCGTCGACCGCTTTGGAAAAGCCGCCGAACCAGGG
>JAYVST010000308.1:0-3644 GCA_043775255.1 Burkholderiales bacterium | reverse complement strand
TGCGAGCCGCATGTCAGGGCCTTGCGCAAAATGGCAGCTCTACCTTCCCTTCACCTGCTTGAACTCTGAGGAGTCGTCATGAAGAACATTGATCCGATCGACTCGTTCCGGGTCGCCAAGACGTTGAAGCCGCGCAACCCGGTGTTAGCCGCGCTCAAGGCCGGCCAGGGCGCCGGAGGTGCGGGTCCGCACCGCAAGAAGCGCGGGGCCGTGCGGCGCGCCGAAAAGATGGCGATCGCCCGGGAGACCGCAGAGATGAGCCTCCGATGAACGAAAAAGGCGAAAGTACCTGCATCGCTGCGGGCGCGATACATCGGGTGGCTATACTCGTTCGAATCGTTCTCTTTGTAGAATTCCGTGTTTTCGATGACTCGAAGTGTCTGTCGCATTTGCCTTTTGTTCACCGGCATGGTCGTGGCTGCCTCCGTGCAGGCCCAGGCCTGGCCTTCCAAACCAGTCAAGCTGATCGTCCCTTTCCCTGCCGGCGGCCCAACCGACCTGGTGGGTCGCGAGGCCGCCAACATCCTGCGCAATGCGCTGGGGCAGGCGGTGGTGGTGGAGAACCGCGCCGGCGGCAACGGCACGGTGGGGCTGGAAGTGCTGGCGAAGTCGGCGCCGGACGGCTACACCATCGGGCTGACAGCGATCACGCTGTCGATCGCGCCGCATCTGGGGCAGGCGCCGTTCGATCCGTTCAAGGACTTCACGCCGTTCACCAACCTGGTGTCGATGACGCCGCTGGTAGTGGCCAACCTTTCGTTGCCGGCCAACAATCTCAAGGAGCTGGTGGCTTACGCGCAGGCCAATCCAGGCAAGCTGGCCTATGGCACGCCGGGCGTGGCGACGATTCCGCATCTCGGCGCGGAAATGCTGCAGAAGGCCGGCAATTTCAAGCTGCTGCATGTGCCCTTCAAGGGCGCGACCCAGCAGATCCAGGACTTGATCGGCGGCTCTACCCTGCTCGATTTCCAGAGTTCGCTGGTGGTTGCGTTGCCGCAGGTAAAGGCCGGCAAGATCAAGCCCATTGCGGTGCTCACGGCGAAGCGTTCGGCGCAGTTGCCTGACGTGCCCACGGCGGCCGAATCGGGGTTTCCGGGCGTGGTCGTGGCGCCCTGGTTCGGCATCGGCGGCCCGGCGGGATTGCCGCCGGAGATGGTCAAGAAGATGCACGAGGCGCTGGTCAAGGGCATGCATGGCAAGGAGGCGTTCGACCGCTTCACCGCCATCGGCGCGACCATTTCCACCAGCGCGTCGCCGGAGGAATTCACCGCTTACATCCGCAGCGAATACAACCGCTGGGGTGAAGTCATCCGCGGCGCCAACATCAAGGTCGAGTAGTCTGGCGAACGGCGCCGATCGGTGCGCCTTGATGGGGCGCGCATGACGGAAGATGAAAAGGAGGAGTGGCAGCCGGGGCACAAGCCCGGCCTGCGCGATGCGTTGATCCTCTTGGGCGCCGCAGCCCTGTGCTCGGCCCTGTTTTACCTGTGGCTGCGCGAAATCGGCGCCGCGCTGGGTTACGGCGTTCTCAGCGGGTTTGGTCTCGCCGCCATTGGCGCCGAGTTCTACAAATTCGTGCGCAACTACCGGGCCGAGCATCCAGAACGCAGCGTCGGCGCCGCGCTGGGCAGTCTGATGGGGCAGTCGTTCCGCATCGGATTTGCCACGACTTTTCGCATGGTCATGGGCGAGATTCTGAAGCTGGTGGGCATCAAGCTATTGGTCTCGCTGGTGATCGCGCTTACCGCGATGTTCATTGCCGGGCGCCACTATTTCAGTTGAGCGCCTGCGAATGCTTCTACGTAAGCTTCGCCAAATCCTCAAAGGGTCTTCACGGGAACGAGTGGGTGAATCTGCGAATTCAAGTTTTCTGAAAGTACGTTGCGCTAGCGGAAACAAGAAATAGTTGTGAATTTCGTTTGCGCCCGTGCGCGATCGCGCCGATCAGTCCGAGGCCCGCCAGAAGCAGCGCGTAGGTTTCCGGTTCCGGCACGGGCGCGGCGGTGAAGGTGGCGCCCTGGGCGACGCTGAACGCGAAGCCGTTGAATGCGTAGGTGTCGGATTGGGCGCTGAAGGTGGTGCCGCTGAACGTGGCGGGCGCGAGATTGATGAGGTTTCCGCCGCTGTCCTTGCCCTGGAAGAAATTGTCGATGTTAAAGGCGCCGCTGGCCTTGAAGGCGTTGGGATCGGTTGCGCCGAGGAGAAGCGGAAGCGGACTTCGAGGCCGGCCATGTCGACGTTCGATCCGCTGGTGAAGATCAGGTGGTCGGTATTGAAGCCGCCATTGCCGTCGGCTTCCGCTTCCATGAGCAGGCGCCCGCCCAGGCCACTGACGAAGCTTCCGTCCACGGTGAGCGTGCCGGGGGAATTGCCCGGGCTTACGATGCCGTAGTTGACGATGTTGCCGACGATCGTGCCGTTGCCGCCCAGGTAACCATTGGGGCCGATTTCGATGGTCGATGCGGTGAGGGTGCTGCCGTTGACGATGAATGTGCCGGTACCGCCGTCGCCCGTCTTGTTGCGACCCACGCCCACGTAGCCGGCAGTCACGACGGAGCCCGCGGTCGCGATCATGGTGCCGTCGGCACCGGAAAACCGGCCAACGTAGAGCGCACCGCCGCCTAAGTCGAGCGTGCTGCCCTGGATGCGCGCTACGCCGGCGCCGGTGCGGCCCACCGACATGCCGCTGGTGTCCGCAGGCGCGCTCACGCGCAACATCGACCCACCGGACATGTTGAGCGTGCCGTCGCCGCCGGTGCGCAGCCCCGAGCCCCGATCGAAACGCCGGTCGGGGCGCTGCCGGTGTTGGCAATGTTGATGCGGGCGCCGTTTTGCAGGGTAACCGCACCGACCGACCCACTGCCGTCGCCGATGGTAAAGCCGGCGCCGACCAGGGCACCGCCGATGAACTGGCCGGTCAGGTTCACCTGGGCGTTGTCGACGCGCAGCACGCCGGTACCACCCAGCCCGGCCACCGAGAGCGCGGTCGAGGACAGGACGGCGTTGTCGGCGATGGTGAGGCGGCCACTCGCCGTGCCGCCCCAGCCGATGCCTGCGAACGCGTCGGCGCCCGATATCCTGATTTCCGATCCGGCGCCGGTCAGGCTGGCGCTGCCGTTGCCGGAGGCGGCGGCGAAGTTCCGCCCGCCGACATAGAAGCTCGTGCCGCGCGCTGCGCTGGTGGTGGAATAGGCATTGCCTTCGAGAAGCAGTTTGCCGCCGGCGCTCAAGTTGAGCGTGCCGCTGCCGTCCAAGCCGACACTGGCGAACGGGTTGAAGGCCTCGCCCGCGCCGCCGCCGGCAAGTACCGATTGCGAGGTGAGGGAAACCACGGAATTCGCGCCGCCGATATTGAGCGTTCCGGAAGAAGCGGCCTGTACGCCGAGCAGGAGCTGCGGACCGCGCGTGGTGGCGCCGGTGGCGGCGATGTCGATGCGTCCGCCGTTCGATACGGCCACCGTGCCGGTGCCGTTAAGCCCGATCTGGAGCCGCGCCGCGCCGCTGGCGTCGCTGGTACCGGCGGCGCCGAGGCCGTAGAGATTCACGCGCGAAGCGGCGCCGTCGACGGTGAGCCTGCCGTTCGATCCGTCGCGCCCAACGTTCAGGAGCAGGGGGCCGTCGAGAACCGCGCCGGAGAGCACCTG
>JAYVST010000307.1:0-10209 GCA_043775255.1 Burkholderiales bacterium | reverse complement strand
CCCATCAGGGCTTCGCCGGACAATTTGAGCAGGAATCGCTTGTATTTCGGGGTTTCCGGCATTGCAGACTCGATCAAAAAAAGTGTCAAAAAAAACGGGCCGTTGAGGCCCGTTTTTGCGCTTACTGCTTCTTGGCCGCAGCCATCTGCTCGGCCACTTCGGCGGCGAAATCGGTGGTCTTCTTCTCGATACCTTCACCGACGATATACAACGCGAACGCGTTGGCAGTGGCGCCGCGCGACTTGAGCAGCTGTTCGACAGTCTGCTTGCCGTCTTCGGCCTTGACAAACACCTGCCCGAGCAATGTGACGGTCCTGAGGTACTTCTGCACCGTGCCCTCGGCGATTTTTTCCAGCATCGCCTCCGGCTTCTTGTCCTCGCGCGCCTTCTCGATGGCGATGCGCCGCTCGGTTTCGATGAGTTCGGCCGGTACGCCGCCGGCGTCGAGCGATTTCGGTTTCGACGCGGCGATATGCATCGCCAGATCGCGGCCGAGCTGTTCGTCGCCGCCGGATACATCGACAAGGACGCCGATTTTCGAGCCGCCGTGAATGTAGCTGGTAAGCTTGCCGGCCGCCGCTATGCGCACAAAGCGGCGAATCGACATGTTTTCGCCGATCTTGCCGACCAGCGCGCGGCGTACTTCCTCGACGGTGCTGCCGTCTAAGGGCAGCGCGACGAGCGCCTCCACGCTGGCAGGATTGCCAGAAGCGACCAATCCGGCCAGCTTCTTCGAAAACAGCACGAAGTCGTCGTTCTTGGCGACGAAATCCGTTTCGGAGTTGATCTCGACGATGGCGCCCACCTTGCCATCGGCCGAAACGCTGACCGCCACCACGCCTTCGGCGGCAACACGCGAAGCTGCCTTGCTCGCCTTGTTGCCCAGCCTCACGCGCAGGATTTCCTCGGCCTTTTCGAGGTTCCCGTCGGCTTCGACTAGCGCCTTCTTGCATTCCATCATCGGCGCATCGGTTTTCGCGCGCAAATCTGCGACCATTCCTGCGGTAATTGCAGCCATTTTGCTAGGAGTCCTGCATGCCAGTGAAAGTTGAGATCGCCCGCCACCCGGCGTAGCGCCGCATGTCGAACCGGTACAGCGCGTCAGGCAGCGGCAACTGCGCAGCGGCGAGCGCGGCACCGCCGCCCTCCCCGCCGTCGGTCCGCCGACGCCTTCAGGACGCTTCTACTTCGACGTACTCGTCGGCGCCGGCGGCGACGATTTCATTGATCGAATGTGCACGCCCTTCGAGAATTGCGTCGGCCACCCCGCGTGCATACAGGCGTATGGCGCGCGAGGAATCGTCGTTGCCCGGAATCACGTAGGCGATCCCGTCGGGCGAATGGTTGGTATCGACCACCGCGACCACGGGGACGCCCAGCTTTGCGGCTTCGGTGATGGCGATCTTGTGATAACCGACATCGATGACGAAAATCGCGTCAGGCAGCGCCACCAGATTCTTGATGCCGCCGATCGATTTCTTGAGCTTGTCCATTTCACGCTTGAATAAAAGCGCTTCCTTCTTGGACATTTTTTCCTCTTCGCCGGCTTCGACCGCCGCTTCCATCTCTTTCAGGCGCTTGATCGATGCCTTGACGGTCTTGAAGTTGGTCAGCATGCCGCCCAGCCAGCGGGCGTCGACGTAGGGCACGCCGGCGCGCTGCGCTTCCTCGGCGATGATCTCGCGCGCCTGGCGCTTGGTGCCGACCATGAGAATGGTCCCCTTGTTGGCTGCCAATGTACGCAGGTACTTCATCGCGTCGTTGTACAGCTCGAGGGTTTTCTCGAGGTTGACGATGTGGATCTTGTTGCGATGGCCGAAAATATACGGCGCCATCTTGGGATTCCAGAATCGCGTCTGGTGGCCGAAATGAACGCCGGCTTCCAGCATTTCGCGCATGGTGGTGGACATGGTAAAACACTCCGATTTCAGGGTTGACCTCCTCCCGCTGGCAGCCCGCGCAGCGGTCAGAAACCGCTTGCGCCGACCACCCCAAAATTGGCGGAAGTGCGAATTTGCCCGGCACCAACCTATATCGACGATGCTGCGGCCGACGCCGACGACGCACCCGGCCCCACATGCAGGTGCCGCCCGCGCCACTTGGCCGCGCCGGGTCGAAAATAATTTTGATAATCACCGGACAGCCCGATATTATAGCCGGTTCCGGTCAAACAATCACGGTTCCGGCCGCAGCTATCAGGTGGCCCCTTCCCCAAACCTTGCCATGGGCATTGCGCTGAAGACTTCTGCGGACATCGAAGGCATGCGGATTGCCGGAAAACTGGCGGCCGACGTGCTCGATTTCATCGCGCCGCACGTGCGCCCCGGCATCACTACGGGGGCTCTCGATAGCCTGTGCCACGACTACATGATCGGCACTCAGGGGACGATTCCGGCGCCGCTCGGCTATTGCCCGCCGGGCTACCGGCCTTACCCGAAGTCGATCTGTACGTCGGTCAACAACCAGGTCTGCCACGGCATTCCGGGCGACAAAGTGCTGAAGAAAGGCGACGTGGTGAACATCGACATCACCACGATCAAGAACGGCTACCACGGCGACACCAGCCGCATGTTTTTCGTCGGCGAGCCTTCGATTGCGGCGCGCCGCTTGTGCGAGATCACCCTCGAATGCATGTGGGCGGGCATTCTCCAGGTCCGGCCCGGCGCCTACCTGGGCGATATCGGGCATGTGATCCAGACTCATGCCGAGAAGCATGGCTATTCGGTGGTGCGTGAATTCTGCGGCCATGGCATCGGTACGCGTTTCCACGAGGAACCGCAGGTCCTGCACTATGGCAAACCGGGCACCTTGGCCGAGCTCAAGGCGGGAATGATTTTCACCGTCGAACCGATGATCAACGCCGGGCGGCGCGAAATCCGCGAGCTTGCCGACGGCTGGACCATCGTCACCAAGGACCACAGCCTTTCCGCCCAATGGGAACACACAATCCTGGTTACCGAAACCGGCCATGAAGTGCTGACCGTCTCGCCCTACATGCCGCCGATTCCCGCGGCAGCGCTTGCGCTGGCGCCGCCGGGTCGCGCGCCTGTGACCAACGCGGCCGCCTGACCCGAGGCGCCGCCGCCGTGTCAGCCGTCGCCCAGAATGCTTGCGCCATCCGTTACCGGCAGGAACTGGTCTCCGGCCGCGCGGCCCTGTTCGCGAATTTCGATCGAAGTGGCTCGGCGCAGCGCCTGCTGGTGGCGCACTGCCGTCTGGTCGACCGTGTCCTGGCGCTGCTTTGGCGCGACGCAGGTCTGGGGCGGCGCGCCGCCCTCGTGGCGGTAGGCGGCTACGGCCGCGGCGAACTCTATCCGCATTCGGATGTCGATGTTCTGCTACTTTCGCCGGACAATGCTTCGGTCCAGACTCGATCGGCGCTTGAAGCGCTGATCGGCCTGTTCTGGGACATCGGCATCGAAGCGGGCCACAGCATCCGCACCGTCGATGAATGCTTTGCCATTGCCGCCGCCGATGTCACCGTCCAGACCACCCTGATCGAAGCGCGCTTAGTCGCCGGCGATGAAACCCTCTTCCTCGATCTGCAGGACGGCACCCGGCAACGGCTCAACCCGCGCGACTTCTACACCGCCAAGAAACTCGAGCTCGAGCAGCGCCATACCAAACACCAGGATACCCCCTACAGCCTGGAACCGAATTGCAAGGAGAGTCCGGGCGGATTGCGCGACCTGCAGGTGATCCTGTGGATCGCGCGCGCGGCCAACCTCGGCACCAACTGGCGCGAACTCGCCGCGCGTGGCGTGATCACCCGTACCGAAGCGGCCATGCTGGGCAAGCGTACAAGACTGCTGCAGGGCATCCGGGTGCGCATGCATTTGATCGCCGGGCGGCGTGAAGACCGGCTTCTGTTCGACCACCAGGCCCAGCTGGCGCAGGCGTTCGGGTATGCGGCTACGCCTTCCAGACGCGCCAGCGAACAGTTGATGCAGCGCTACTACGTGAACTGCCGCTGGATCATCCAGTTGAACACGATCCTCCTGCAAAACATCGCCAGCCAACTATTTCCGGGCGCCGCTTTCGAAGCGCATCCGATAAACGAGCGCTTTCACGCGGAGCGCGACATGCTGGCCGCGAGCGACCCGGCGGTATTCGAAACCCATCCCGGTGCGTTGCTCGAATGTTTCCAGCTGTTGCAGCAGCGCGCCGACCTCAAGGGCATGACCGCGCCGACCCTGCGCGCGTTGTGGCGATCGCGCAACCGCATGGACGCAGAGTTCCGACGCGACCCTGCCAATCGCGCGATGTTCATGTGTCTGATGCAAAGCCCGCGCGGTCTGGTGCACGAGTTGCGGCGGATGAACCAGTGGGGAATCCTCGGCCGCTATCTGCCGCCATTCAAGAAGATCATCGGGCAGATGCAGCACGACCTGTTTCACGTCTACACCGTCGATCAGCACATTCTGACGGTGGTGCGCAACGTGCGGCGTTTCACGATGCTGGAGTTTGCCCACGAATATCCGATGTGCTCGCGCCTGATCGCCAGTTTCGATCGTCACTGGCTGCTCTACGTCGCGGCCCTGTACCACGACATCGCCAAAGGACGCGGCGGCGACCACTCCCTGCTCGGCCGCGCCGATGCGCGGGCATTCTGCAAGGTCCACGACATCGATCGCGAAGACACGGAACTGGTGGTCTTCTTGGTCGAGCACCACCTGACCATGTCGTCGGTGGCCCAAAAACAGGATCTTTCCGAACCCGACACCATCCGTCGCTTCGCCGCCATCGTACGCGACGAGCGCCGCCTGATCGCGCTCTATCTTCTGACGGTGGCCGACATCCGCGGCACCAGCCCGAAAGTGTGGAACGCCTGGAAAGGCAAGCTCCTGGAGGACCTGTTCCGCGCCACCCGCCGGCTGCTCGGCGGCGAGAAAGACGGCGCCCGGTTCAGCTTCGATTCCGACCTGCAGGAAAAGCAGTCCGAGGCCCTGCGCATCCTTTCGCTGTACGGATTTTCAGAGACCGCGCACCAGGCGCTCTGGAAGCAGCTCGACATGGCCTACTTCCTGCGGCACGATGCCAAGGAAATCGCGTGGCAGACACGGGCATTGGTGGCCCGCACCGACTCCGGCGAGCCGGTGGTGCGAGCGCGCTTTTCTCCCATCGGCGAAGGACTTGAGGTGATGGTCTATGTGCACGACCAGCCCGACCTGTTCGCACGCATCTGCGGCTTTTTCGACCGCTTGAACCTGAACATCGTCGACGCCAAGATCCACACCACGCGCGACAGTTACGCACTCGACACCTTCCTGGTCATGGACGCGAGCGGCAACCATGCCGGCAGCCATGGACAGGCGGAAATGGTGGAACGCGATCTTCTCGCGGCATTGACGTCCCCTCCCCCCCTCAAGGCGCCGATCACCGGGCGCGTCTCGCGGCAGGCACGCCACTTCGCCATCGAACCGGATGTCAGTTTGCGCCCCGACGAAAAGGGACAGCGCTACATCCTGTCGGTCACCGCCGGCGACCGGCCCGGCCTGTTGTATCGCATTGCGTTGACCTTGTCACGCCATGGGGTGAACCTGCAAACCGCCAAGATCACGACTCTGGGCGAACGCGCGGAGGATGTATTCCTGGTTGACGGCGGCAACCTGTCGAACCCGAAGGAGGTCTTAGCCCTCGAGACCGACCTGATCGAGACCTTGCGCCAATGAAACCGCCGGCCGCAATAACGGCGCACCCGCCCCTGCGCAGCCTCCCCTGCGCACCCGCCCCTACGCAGCCTCCCCTGCGCACTCGCCCCGGCCCAGCCGCCCCGCCGCTGCCGCTTCAGCCGTTCCAGTATCCCGGTTCCGGCAACTCGTTGAATACCTTCTTTAGCTGCTCAGCCCAGCTGCCGCGAATCGACGCGAAATACTCGTCCCGCCCGTCGATTAGCTTGTGTTTGGCCACCTTGAGGGAATCGCGCTCGTAGCACATCAGGTCGAGCGGGAGGCCGACCGAAAGATTGGACTTGATGGTCGAATCCATTGAGATCAGCGCGCACTTGGCGACTTCATCCAAGGACAATCCTCCGCCGATCACGCGGTCGAGAATCGGTTTGCCGTACTTCGATTCGCCGATCTGAAAATAGGGCGTTTCGCCCGTGGCCTCGATGAAGTTGCCGGCCGAATAGACATTGAACAGGCGCGGCTCTTCGCTGCCGACCTGGCCGCCGAAGATCAGGTTGACATTGAACTCGATGCCGAAATCGCGCAACGACTGCGCGTCGCGTGCATACACCTTGCGCACCGCGTCTCCGACGAGTTTGGCCGCGGAAAACATGTTGGGACAGGAAGCGAGGCTTTTTTCCCCGGGGTTGTTCATCTGCGCCTTCAGTCCGCTGGCCACCGCCTGGCTGACTGCCAGGTTGCCGGCGGTCAAAAGCACCATGACGCGTTCCCCGGGCACCTCATAGATGTGCATCTTGCGGAAGGTGCTGATCTGGTCCACGCCGGCATTGGTGCGTGAATCGGAGAGAAACACCAGGCCGGCGTCGAGCCGGACGGCAACACAATAGGTCATGGGCGCCTGCGGGAATTGGAAGATCGACGTGGCGGATCGCCGCTGGGAGCGGGCACACCCGCCGCAGCGGCAATTGTAGCCGTTGCCCCTGCGTACAGCCCGGGCGCGCCTCAGGACATTGGCACCAGGAAATCCTGCGCAATGCGGTTGCCCAACGCGGCAGTGCTTCCCAGGAACTCGGTGAGGTAGCCGTGCAGGCCGACTTCCAGAATGTCATCGATGCGACCATAACGCAACCCGGAATAGGCCAGGCCCGCCAGCCGCTGGGTCTCGCGCGAACGCGCGTTGGCCACCAGCCCGAGAATCTGGTGCACCTCCTTCATGCAGGCATGCAGCGAGCGCGGCATGTCCTCGCGCAGGATCAGCAACTCGGCCACCCGGTTGAGCGAGATGACGTCGCGATACACCTTGCGATAGATCTCGAAGGCCGAGACCGAACGCAGAAGGGCGCTCCATTCATAGTACTCGTTGGTCTTGCTGTCCTGCGGCGCCAATTCGTCGTATTTGACGTCCAGGATGCGGGCGGTGTTGTCGGCGCGCTCAAGGAACGTGCCCAGGCGGATGAAGTGGAAGGCCTCGTCCTGCAGCATGGTGCCGACGGTCACACCGCGCGAAAGGTGCGAGCGGAACTTGACCCATTCGAAGTGTTTGGTGAGGTCGCTGCCCTGGATCGCACCCTGGGTCAGCTGGTTGGCGGAGTCGCGCACCTCGAGCCAGGTGGTGTTGATGGTTTCCCAGACCTCGGAGGTGACCGTGCCGCGCACGGCATGGCAATTCTCGCGCGCCGACTTCAGGCTGCCGAGAAGGGACGAGGGAGTGTCGGGATCGACCCCCATGAAGCGCAGCACGTTGGCGGCGTCGATGCGCTCACCGTATTTTTTCTTGTAGTCGCCTTCCAGGCCGGTGATGCCGAGCGCGGCGCCCCAGTAGCCGCCGGAGGAAGCGTGCATCTGCAAGGACATGCGGTAGGTGACGTCAAGCAGGCGCGCGAGATTCTCGGCACGCTCGGTATAGCGCGCCATCCAGTACAGGTGATCGGCGGTTCTGGAAAGCATGTCAGTTCTCCAGGACCCAGGTATCCTTGGTGCCGCCGCCCTGCGATGAATTGACCACCAGGGAACCCTCCTTCAAGGCCACCCGCGTCAAGCCGCCCGGCACCATGCGCACCTCCTTGCCGGAAAGGACGAAGGGGCGCAGGTCGATGTGACGCGGCGCGATGCCGGCTTCGACGAAGGTCGGGCAGGCCGACAACGCCAGCGTGGGCTGCGCGATGTACTTGTCGGGTGTGGCCTTGACGCGTGCGCGGAACGCCTCGACCTCGGCTGCCGTCGACGCCGGCCCCACCAGCATGCCGTACCCGCCGGCACCGTGGGTTTCCTTCACCACCAGCTCGGCCATGTTGGCCAACACGTACGACAGTTCGTCGGGTTTGCGACACTGGAAAGTCGGCACATTGGCGATGATCGGCTCCTCTGAAAGATAAAACCGGATCATCTCGGGGACGTACGGGTAGATCGACTTGTCATCGGCGACGCCGGTGCCGATCGCGTTGGCCAGGGAGACGCGGCCGGCGCGGTGGACCGACAGCAATCCCGCCACCCCCAGCACCGAATCGGCACGAAACGCCAGTGGGTCAAGAAAGTCGTCATCGATGCGGCGATAGATCACATCGACCCGCTTCGGCCCCTGGGTGGTGCGCATGAAGACCGTCTCGTCATCGACAAACAGGTCGGGCCCTTCGACGAGTTCGACGCCCATTTGTTGCGCCAGAAAGGCATGCTCGAAGTAGGCGCTGTTGTGCGCGCCGGGTGTGAGCACCACCACGGTGGGGTCGTCGCTGCCGGCCGGCGCCGCATGGCGCAGGGTATCGAGAAGCAAGTC
The DNA here is from genome assembly GCA_043775255.1 of Burkholderiales bacterium. Taxonomy (GTDB): domain Bacteria; phylum Pseudomonadota; class Gammaproteobacteria; order Burkholderiales; family JAEUOS01; genus JAEUOS01. Next base: position 1,806 of record JAYVST010000307.1, on the reverse strand, counting down.
CGGATAATGTTCGACCGGCGCCACGCCATAACGCGAAAACAGCTCCGGGAACAGCCGCATCATCATGCGCCGGTCTTCGAGCATGTAGGACACGCCCGAGGGCACCCGCAAATTGTCTTCCAGCACAAAGTACTCGGCGGCCGTGGAACCATGGCCGGGCAGGGCGGCGCGCACGATGTCGACGCCCGAAATAAGTGCGTAAAGATTGTTGCGTACTGCGACATCCTGCATCTCGGGTCGATACTGCGCATTGCCGAAAATCTGCTCGGCCGGAATCAGCCCTTCCCTGACGACGCGTCCGTCCGAATAAATGTCGTGGATGAACGCATTGAGCGCGGCGACCCGCTGGCACAACCCCGCCTCCAGCATGCGCCACTCGGCCGCCGGAATGATGCGCGGCAGGATATCGAAAGGGATCAGGCGTTCGGTGCCAGCTTCCTCACCATATACGGCGAATGTGATGCCATAGCGGTGAAAAGCCGAATCGGCCTCTGCCCGCTTTTGCGCGATTTGTTCCGGCGCAACGCCGGCGAGCCATTCCTGGTATGCCGCATAGTGCCCGCGTACCACGCCACCATCGGTGGTGAGCTCGTCGAAGATATTGGTCATTGCTTTCCGCCTTTCATGCACTTTAGCAAAAAGCAAACCTCGTGCCCGATTTCAGGGCGGGCGGCCTGTTTAGGCGCAGGGTGCGCCAAAACTGCACGGTCGACGCGCGCGACGCGCGCGACGCGCGCGACGCGGGACTCGAGCGTCGGCGCCGTCACGTGCCTCGGCGAATGCCCAGCACATCCTGCATGTCGAACAACCCTGGACCGGCGCCGCGCAGGAAACGGCACGCGCGCAACGCGCCTTGCGCGTAGGTGGACCGGCTGGACGCCTTGTGCGTGATTTCAATGCGCTCACCCTGGCCCAGAAACATCACGGTGTGATCCCCTACCAGATCGCCGCCCCGAATGACCGCGTAGCCGATCGATTCATCGCGCCGCACACCGGTCTGGCCTTGCCGGTCGAACACGGCCACCGCGTCATGGTCGCGCCCCAGCGCACGCGCCGCGATTTCGCCCATGCGCAGGGCCGTACCGGAAGGCGCATCGACCTTGTTGCGGTGATGCGCCTCGACGATCTCGACATCGTAGCCCGGGCCGATCGCCGCAGCCGCAACTTCGATCAGTTTGAAGGCAAGGTTCACTCCCACGCTCATGTTGGGCGCGAACACCACCCCGATCTCGCGCGCGGCCGCTTCGATCGCCTGCTTGCCGGCAACATCGAAGGCGGTGGTGCCGATCACGGCATTGACCCGCTGCCGCAGGCATTGCTTGAGATGCGCGAGAGTGCCTTCCGGGCGGGTGAAATCGACCAGCACATCGGCACCCTCCAGAGCGCTCGCCGGATCGCTGCTGACGATCACGCCGCACGGTGCGGCCAGCCCGCCGGCATCGCGGCCGATCACCGGCGCGCCGGCCAGGTCAAGCGCGCCGTGCAATACGCAGTCGCTGCTCGCGCGCACGCTCTCGATGAGCATCTGCCCCATTCGCCCACCGGCGCCGGCGACCACGATTTTCAGTTTGTTCATCGCTTCACTCGTCGAATACGGATGCTGCGTGCATCAACCGATGTCATGCCGCCGAACCGTCGCGAAGGTTCGATCGACCGCGCCGTCGGCGCAATCCAAGACGCAGGCCGAAGCCGTTGCACCCAAAGTGTCCGGCACTAACAGCAGGCTTGCGCCCGGCTTGGCAGGCGGTTCGGCCGTTTCCGGCTTGGCCGGCGGATCGGCCGTTTCCGGCTTGGCCGGCGAATCGG
>JAYVST010000306.1:0-2233 GCA_043775255.1 Burkholderiales bacterium | reverse complement strand
GCGCTGTAGAGGCCGGCCGGGCCGCCGCCGAGGATTTCGATCTTCATGCCGCTGGTCTTTCAGGGTTGCGGGCGAGAAACCGGCGTACCAGTTCGCCCTTGATGATTTTGCGGGTCGGTGTCGTCGGCATGGCCGACACCAGTTCGAGATATTCCGGCCACTTCGGCTTGCCGACCCCTGCGGCCGCCAGAAAGTTCCGCGTGTCCTCGATCGTCAACGAAGCGCCCGCCTTGACGACCGCGAAGCAGCAGGCCTTCTCGCCCAGCCGCGCGTCGGGAACAGGCGCGATCGCCACCTCGGCTATCGCCGGGTGCTTCATCAGCAGGGCCTCGACATCGACCGGATTGAACTTGACACCGCCCCGGTTGATGATGTCCTTGACCCGACCAGTCAGTCTGACATTGCCGTCGGCGTCGATGACGGCCAAGTCGCCGGTGCGAAACCAGCCGTCGGTAGCAAACGCGGCCTGCGTGGCCCCGGCATTGTCCAGATAGCCGGCGAAAAGCGACGGCCCGCGCATGTGCAGTTCACCCTCCGTACCCGTGACGAGCACGACATCGGAGGCATCGACCACCCGCAATTCGGTGCCCGGCGACGCCCGCCCGGTACTCGCCAGCCGCACCGGTTCCGGATCGCTTGGCCGCGTGAAGGCGCCGGCCTGGAGTTCGGTCATGCCCCATAGCTGCATCACCTTGCCGCCACCTAAGCGTGGTTCGAGCGCGCGGCCGAGGGCTGGCGGCACCGCACTGCCGGACATTTGCACAAATTTCAGGCACGACATGTCGAGCCCGTCGAACAGCCCCGCGTTGAGGCACGCGGCAATATGCGCGGGGGCGGTGAAAGCCGCCGTCGGCCGCGCCACGCGAATGGTCTCGGCCAAGGCCGGCGGCGAAAATGCCGGCAGGAGCGCGATGGTGGCGCCGACCGCTAAGGCCATGTTGACCGTGAACAGGCCATACAGGTGGGTGAACGGTGCGGCCGAGAGAATCACGTCGTCGCCACCCAGCGCCAGTTCGGCGGCGGACAGGCGCGCATTGGCGAGAAAATCCTGGTAGGCATGCGGCACGCCCTTGGGCGAAGACGTGGTGCCGGAGGTGTAGAGCAGCAGAAAAGTGTCTTCGCCGCAGAGCGCGGGCAATTCGGTCGCGGGAGACGCAGCGGTCAGCGCGTTCCATGCGTAGGCACCTTGCGGCAGGTTGGCGCCGACGGCAATCACCGCGCCCAGCGCGGGCAGTTTCGCGCGCAGGCCGAGGAAGGTGCGGGCCGCCGCATGGTCTCCGCTTTCGTCTTGGCAGATCACCGCGTGCGCGCCGCTGTGCGCCAGCAGCACTTCGAGGTCGGCGGCGCGATAGGGCATGTGCAGGGTCTGCATCACCGCGCCCAGGCTGCTGATGGCCACATAGGCCTGCACGAACTGCGGCGTGTTGGGCAACTGCACCGCGACCACGTCGCCACGCCGGATACCGAGTTCGGCCAGGCCGCCCGCGAGAGCCAGCACCTCGCGCAGGAGCCGGCCATACGACCAGGTAGCGTCGCCCAGGCGCAACGCCGCATGCGTCGGCCGTTCGCGCGCGTTGCGCGATAGCCATCCAAAGACGGTGTCGTCGTTCCAGTAGCCGCCAGCGCGAAAGGCTGCGCCGCGCTCTGCATCGAAGGCAATGTGTATGCGCGTCATGTCAGGCGCGCTGCGCCGAGTTCATGCACGATGATCACGGCTGGCCTCAGGTTGTCCAATAATTACTTTAGGTCTAAACTATTCATGTGTCAATCTTAATGCACGCTCCATATCTGCCGGGGAAGAGTCGACCATGAAAATACTGCAACCGCCCGGATGGGCCACCCCGCGCGGCTACGCCAACGGCATCGCCGCGCGCGGCACCCTGGTGATGATCGGCGGCCAGGTCGGCTGGGACCCGGTCAAGAGCGGCGCCGGCGGCAAGGGTGTCTGGCCGGCACTGGATTTCGCCGGCCAGACGCGCCAGGCGCTGCAAAACATCGTCGCCGTCTTGGCCGAAGCAGGCGGCAAGCCCGAGCATCTGGTGCGCCTGACCTGGTATGTGCTCGATCGCGACGAATACGTGGCCGCCTGGCCGGCGGTGGGTGCGGCCTACAAGGAAATCGTCGGGCGCCATTTCCCGGCAATGTCGGCCTTTGGCGTTACCGCCCTGGTGGAGCCGGAGGCGCGCCTGGAAATCGAAGCCACCGCCGTGGTGCCCGATTGACCATGCGCCGC